>JAKSUF010000167.1 GCA_024409145.1 archaeon
CATATAGTAAATTATATCTTAACAAAAAACTATTTTTAAAGCTTTATTTTATTTATAACAAATTATTAATTCTTTATTTAATTAATAAAGCATATATATTATAAAAATCATAAATTAAACTAATTATAAAAATTGTTAGGAGGTTTATATATGGGTAATGAAATTAAATTGTTTAATGATAAACAAATCCGTACTGTATGGGATGATGAAATTGAAGATTATTACTTTTCAATTATTGATGTAATAGATGTACTTACTAATAGTAAAGATGCCTCAGCATATTGGAGGAAGTTAAAACAAAGATTATCTAAAGAAGGAAATCAAACCGTGACAAATTGTCACAGGTTGAAACTTCCTGCTAAAGATGGTAAAATGCGTTTAACAGATGTTGCTGATACTAAACATTTACTTAGAATTATACAATCTGTCCCATCTCCTAAAGCAGAACCTTTTAAATTATGGTTAGCACAAGTAGGAAAAGAAAGACTTGATGAAATAGCAGACCCTGAAAAAGCAATTGAAAGAGCAATACAAACTTATCGTAAAAAAGGATATTCAGAAGAATGGATTACTCAAAGAATAAGAAGTATTGAGACTCGAAAGGAATTAACTGCTGAATGGCAAAGAGTTGGGGTTAAAGAAGGTTTAGAATATGCTATTCTTACTAATGAAATTACTAAAGCTTGGTCAGGTAAAACTGTAAAAGAATATAAGAATTATAAAAATCTTAAAAAAGAAGGTCTTAGAGACAATATGACTAATCTTGAGTTGATTCTTAATATGTTGGCTGAAGCTTCTACAACAGAAATAAGTAAAGTTGAAGATCCAAGTACTTTTGATGAGAGTAAAGATGTTGCTGTTCGTGGTGGTAGTATTGCAGGTAATGCTCGCAGAGAATTAGAAGATACTACTGGTAAGAAGGTTATTAGTAAGAAGAATTCTAATAATCCTGAATTATTAGATTAATTAAATTGAAGTTATTCTTTTGAGGAAATAACTTCCTATTTTTTTAGTTTTTCTTTTTTTATTTATTTTTAATATACTGTAAACCATACATTAACAAAAAACTATTTTTAAAGCTTTATTTTATTTATAACAAATTAATAATTATTTATTTAATTAATAAAGCGTATATCTTATAAAAATCATTAAACTAAGTATATTTATATGTGCTATTTAATAATTTAAGTTAAGGAGAAAAATTATGACTTCTGAATTATTATCCTATCAAAGATTATGAGTTATTTTATACTCTTCAAAAAGATTATTCTCAATTTAAACCATTAGATTTGTTTAATTCAACTGAGGGGTATTTAAATTTTCGTTCATATGTTGGTAAAAGTTTTATTGATATTAAATATAATGAAGATATTTTATTTAGCCAAGCTATTGAAGTTAGATCTAAAAAAATAGATTATTATAATCAATATTCTAAGATGATTGGGGATTTATCTAATTATTCTTCAGCTTTAATATTCTTTTCACAATCTCCTGTTTATAAAGAATTTGATTTAGATAATATTTCTAAAAAGAATTTCTATGAATATTATATGTTCTTTGAATATTTATTTAGAGATGAAAATCTTCCTTCTGCTTTTGAGTATATATCTAGAAATTTACATACAATTCTTAAAGAAGAAATTCAAAGTGTGCCTAATTCTTTAGCTGTTAATGTAGATTCAAATTCAATTATAGAAATGATTTCTAATCCTGAGAATTTAGAAAAAACCACTGAAGATTATTATATTTCAAGACAATTAAATGGATATTTGCCTAAAGAATTAAATGAATGTAATTATTATGATGATGTTGATACTGTAGAAAATAGGTTTTTTAAGGATTTTTTAGAAACTATCAATGATTATATAAATGAATTAATTAATCACAGTGTTAAAATGGATTATATTCATGATCAACTCTTAAAATATAAGGAAATAATGTCTTATTTCTTATCTCAAAGATTTTTTAAGGATATTTCTAAGATGGATTATCCTCCATTAAACTCTCAAGTTTTACAAAAGAAAGAAGGATATAGAGATATTTTACAATACTTTTTAATGCTTGAATTTACTTTTAGAATGAGTTGGAATCAGTTAAATGAGAATTTCATTGGATATGAAAAGAAACTTAGTGAACTTTATGAATTATGGGGTTACTTTAAATTACTCGAAGTTTTACAAGATTTAACTAATTCTGAAATTAGTTTCGAATCAATCTTTACAGAAAATGAATGGAATTTATCATTACGTGAGGGAGAACCTGTATCAAAAGATATTTTCATTGAAGGAGTTCCTGTTAATATAAGTTTATTGTATAATAAAACATTTAAAAGAAATAATGATTTTTATTCTTATTCTGTTGAATTAAGACCTGATTATACATTTGTAATTAAAATTAATGATAATAAATATTTTATTCATTTTGATGCAAAATATAAACTTTATATGGAAAATGAATCATTTAAATTAGCTGATATTCATAAAATGCATACTTATAAAGATGCGATTTCTAATTCTGTAGGTGCTTTTGTATTGTATCCTGGTAAAAAATCTCAACTGTATAAAACAAATCATGAATTTAAATATGGTGTTGGGGCTTTTCCTTTAAATCCTAGTTATGATGATAAAAATAAAGATGAGTTAGTTAAATTTATAAATATATTATTAAGAAAGTTAGTTGAATATGAATATAATCTTAGATAATTATACTAACTTATTTTTCTACTCTTCCCTAAAAACATCATCTAACATATATTCAAAAATATCTAATAACTCCCTAGTAGCCTGCTCAAGCATATCTATATCTCTCATACTAGACTTCCCCCTATGCACAATATTACACCTAAGAGTATAATAATAATTTATACAATGCTTTGGATTATCCATCTCAAACCTATTCTCAAATAACTGTTCAGTATTAAAAACAGATCTATGCTCATTATTAGCATATTTCTCTAAAGCATCCCTAAATACTTTCTCCTTACTCATCTCAATACGATTCTCATGTTCCTTCTCTTTATTATATCTCAATCTACAATATCTATCTATTGCTGACCATAGTAACATATAATTCATCTGTAATTTAAAAAATCCCTTTTCCCAAGAATAATGTTCTCCTTCTAAGTTCTCTCTAATTAATTCTAATCCTTCTTTAAATAAAGGATCCCTTCGGCCATCAAAATTAACTTGGTCATGATAATCTTCTATAGGTTCGCTTCCTTGTCTAGCTTTAACTCCAAATAGAACATTCACCTCTTCATCATCTATCTCAATTGTTCTCCATCTATATAATTTATTAGAAAAACTCTCACAAATAATATTATATGCTCTTTCATTATCCTTAAAATAATAAGTATAACCTTGAGTCTTTCCCTGTTTATTTGTTAATATTGGAACCCCATCTCTATGTAACATAGAGTAATTTATCTCACATTCTATTTTTTCTTCAATCTCATCCCTTATCTTAGAATAAGCTATCTGTCCTGGTTTAAGTATTCCATATGTAAAAAAACCCAATGTTTTATCTCGTGGTTCTTTTAAATTATTATTCTGTTGTCTGTTTCTCATTTAATCATCTCTAATCAATATTATGTTAACCGAAAAATATATATAGTATGAACAACTTATATATAATGTTCTAAGAACAACACCAAAGTTCTTAGAGCAAGCTTATGCTTTTTTTTAAAATCAAATTATAGGAGCCATCATCAATGATAAAATTAAATATTAAATTACAAAATGAAAACTGCCTTGACGAAATTTCTAATCTCAAAAACTTCCTTAAAGAAGATTGGGATTTTAAAAATCCTATCTGGATAGAAAATTTACAATCCATATTAAATCTCCAAAGTAAAGATGGAAGCTTTAAATTAGTATCCTCTAATAATCTCCCATCTGATGCAAGAGTAGATTTCTATTACATACCAACATACGTATGTACTGCAATCCTCATGAAAGCATATTTACTTGGAAATTCCAATTTGAATTTATCTAATTTAAAAATTACTAATTACTCTAATTTAGATTTATCTGATTCTAAGGATTTAAAATTATCTAATTCCATTAATACTAAATTATATAATAAAATTGAAAAAGCACTCATAAAAGGATTAAACATAAGTACCTCAAGAAATCTCACAGGTCATGGATATGATTGGCTTAATGGTCAAATTGATGCTCTTAACATCTTTATGGAAGGTGGACTTAGAGAATTCATAGATCTTCATAAAGACTTAAGTCCAAAATTCACTAAAATGATTTTAGATATCAAATCAGAATTACCTAAACCTGAAAACTTCACTGGTCCATGGGGAGAAAGCTATGAAGAAGATATCCTTAAAATA
>JAKSUF010000168.1 GCA_024409145.1 archaeon
ATTTTTTATTTTTTTATTTTTTTATTTATTTTAGTTACTACTTTTAAGAAAGTTATATTTCATTATTTTTCAAATGCTCTTTTTAAACCTTTTTATAGTATTTTTTATAGATAATAGTATAGTGATTTAAACAGGGATAAGTTAAAGTAACTAATAATTAAGTTAATTATTAGTTAATTATTAGTTAATTATTAGTTAATAATTATTAAATAATTTTTAACTACATAGATTAGTATTTGAGGTTTTTATTATGCAAAGAAAAGGCGTAGCTAATTTACCTTTACATGGTGGTCATACTCCTCGGTGGTTATTTGATCGTATGACTAAATTAGCTGGAGCTATAACTGATGTTATTATAGATGAATATGGTCCTAATGAGTTTATTCATAGAATTTCTAATCCTTGTTGGTTCCAAGCGTTTTCTTGTGTTTTAGGATTTGATTGGCATTCTTCTGGTACAACAACTACCACATTGGGGGCTCTAAAATCATCTATTAAACCTGAAGAACATGGGATTTATTTGTCTGGTGGTAAAGGTTCTGCCTCTCGTAAAACTATAGCTGGGATTTCTCATGCTGGAGATATATTTAATCTTAAAACTTATTCTATAGACTCTATGATTAATGCTAGTAGATTATCTGCTAAAATAGATAACTCTTGTATTCAAGATGGTTATACATTATATGTTCATAATTTTTTTGTTACTGAAAAAGGGGATTGGGCAGTTGTTCAACAAGGGATGAATACTGATACGAAGTATGCTAGACGTTATCATTGGTTAAATGATTCATTGGATAATTTTTTACAAGACCCTCATACTGGAATTTCTTGTGATAAAAAAGAGAAAAAATCACTAAACATGGCTTCAAAAGAAAGTAAAGAAGCTCAAAAAATTAGTGTAGATTTAATTAATGATAATCCTAATCATCTTAGAGATTATTTCAAACGAAAAGATGCTAATCAGCTTCGTTTAACTGATTTTAATATTAGTGATGGTTGTACTAGTTTTTCTTTACCTGCTCATCATGCTGTTTTAGATATGGATTTATCTGATAAAGAGTTTCAAGTTTTGAAAAATGCCTGGGAAATTCAACCTGAAAATTATGAGGAACTTTTATTATTAAAAGGTATAGGTCCTAAAAAAATAAGAGCTTTAGCTTTAATATCTGATTTAGTTTTTGGAGAACCTGCAAGTTGGAATGACCCTGTAAAATATACTTTTACTCATGGTGGTAAAGACGGTTTCCCTTATCCTGTTGATAGGGATGTTTATGATAACTCTATATCTATGGTAAAAGATGCTGTTTATCAATCAAAATTAGATAAAAAAGATAAAATGAATGCTTTTAAAAGATTAGATGATTTTATATCATAATTTTTAAATTTTAATTTATGGATTTTAATATTTTATTAATATAATAATTAATGATATACTTTTTTATTAGATTTTGTGTGTTAGATTGTATATGTTAGAAGTATTATATTTAATAATAATTCTAACAGATTATCCTATTTATTTATTTATTTATTTATTTTTCTTATTTTCTTCATGGATATTCACTGTTTTTCCATGAGCGGTAGGTATAACTTCAAATACTGGATTTTCAAATTCTAAATCAAATTCTTTTCCTTCCATTATTAAATGTTGGAAAATTGCAAGTGAAGATACTTCAGAATGAGGTTGTGTTGTTACACTAACATTCCAATCTGCATTTTTATATACTTTTGTAGGAACTTTAGAACCTCCTACTACAATTAGGATGTCTTTTTCACTATCTATTACTTCTGGAGCTATTTCATGTGCTTGAGATCCATACATTGTAAGGTGAACAACTTTTCCACCATTTTTTCTCCAGTTTAATATAATTTCCATGTAACTTTTATTATATTCTACTTCGAAATTTCCACCCCATCTATCTACAATGTCTCTAACACTTTTCATTAAACTATGGTCTTCTTCTCCACTTAACCATACTTTTTCTGCTCCAAATGCTCTTGCAGTTAAACATACATGGGTAGTAATACGTGTATCTCTTCCAATTCTATGATCTAATCTTAAAACTTGTACTTTCATGTTAATCCCTTTACTTTTTGTATTTGTTGTTTTTTATTTAGTTTATCTAATTTATTTCTAATTTATTTATCTAATTTATTCATTTCTGTTATCTTTTATTTTATTTTTTTATTTAATCTTTTTATTATTTTATATTTTAAGTCTTGTTTTTTTTAAATAAATGAAATTGCAATTATTATAAAAATTAATGAAAATAGTCTACCTAGTTCATTTGAACTTCCAAGAACATCTCCATTAGCTACTTTTAAATGTCTTTTACCAAATAATGCTGCTAAAGCTCCTCCGAAGATTCCTCCAATTATTCCAAAGATTCCTAATTGTGGATTAATCAAAGTAGCTATTATGATTGAAACTATTAATCCTAAAATATATTTAAATGGGGTTATTGATTCTATAAAATACTTTCCAATACCTTCTTTTCCTGCTTTTGAACTTATGCAACAAGTTAAAAGACCTACTTTTCCAGATAATTCTGTAACAATTAATAATAAGTATAGATTTAAATCAATAATTTGATAAATTGCAGCAATAGTTGTTGTAGCTACTATAAACAATGTACAGATTCCACCTACTCCAGAAATAGGGTCTTTCATAATTTTTAATTTTCGTTCTGGAGTTCCATGGACCATCATACCATCACCAAGATCCATTAAACCATCAACATGGTTAAATCCATTTATTAGTATGAAAAATCCGTATATTATTGTTGCTATTAAAAGTATTGGTAAATGGAGATATGTTGATAAAATATAAGCTAATAATGCTCCAAATATTCCAATTACTCCATTAATCACTGGCCAAAACCATGTTACTTTAGCCATTTCTTCAATACTTGTAAAAACATTGAGTGGTATGATTGTTGTGAATGTAGCTAAACCTAATATTGAACGAATTATAGAAGGTTTTTGTTTTTCAAAGTAGTCGTCATTATTCTTCTCTAACATTGAAGATACTCCTTTTTAGTGATTAGACGTACTGTTCTTTATCTTAAATTTTATATTTTATTTTATTCTTCAAAAATCTTTGACATACATCCTGCAATTAAACCTGCAAATATATCATCAACCATTGGTCCAAGGCCGGATATAATTCCTGGTTTTGCTTCATCATATCTTTTAAAATTAAATCTAGCTTTAGTCCCTGCAATTTGATTAGCTATTGATAATCCAAGTACTTCATCAGTATAAAGATATGCAGGGTCATCACTTACATCAATTTCTCTTAATCTGTTATTTTGAAAATCTTCTTCTGTTCTAATTGCTGCCATTAATAATGCAATCACATTAATGTCTGTAAGTGAATTGATTATTTGTTTCTCAAGTTTTTCTTTAAGTTCATCAGTAATTTCTACACCTACACAAAGTTCAAATCCTGCTTCTACTAAATCTCCAATTAGGATTCCTTCTGAAACAAGGAAATCAAGGATTCCTGTTGTAAGATTCATTTTTTCTAAAGCATCTTCACAAGCTATAGTTACTGCATCTTGGATTCTTTCTGAAAATTTTTCCATATCGAAGTCATCTAACTCGTCATCATATTGCATATTTGTTATATCTAATCCAACTTCCATGACATAGTCTTCATTTAAACTACCTTCTGGCATATTTGATGCAAGTACTAAGAAATCTTCAGTATTTAATATGTTGGATATATGTATTGGTAAATGTAATGATTCAAAGAATTTAGATTTTTGTTTAGTAGCTACTTTATAAAGTTGGATAAGTGCTTTTGGACTTAATGCTTTATTTATAAGAATAATTTGTCCAACATCTATTTTTGCATTTTCAAATCCTTTTTCACTATTTAAAACTTTTAAACCTTGACTAAAATCTTCTGGAAATACATCATTAGCGATTACAGTTATGATGCTGATATCATTATATGAATTCACAATATATTCTAAATCATTGAAGTTTTGTGAGATATAACTGCCTTCAATATTATTACTTTCTTTATAATTTTCTGTAAATTCAATTAATTCTTCTTCATTCAGTTTAGATTCATTTTTTAGGATCATGATGTTTTCAATAATATCAATTCCATCACTGACTTTCATATCACTAAATGTTAAGAAATAATCTCCATTATCAATGTATATGGCATCAGAGTTTTTATGTAAGTTTCCATTTTCTATTTTATTGGACAATTTAATTCCCCTTATAAATTTATAACTTAATTTTTCTATTTAACTTAATTTATTTATTTTATTTTAATTATTATTGTGAATTTTTAATTTATTTTTAAGATTATTAAATTT
>JAKSUF010000169.1 GCA_024409145.1 archaeon
ATATTCTTTGTAGAAAAACATTTATAATTAATAACAATAAATACTAATAAATGAATTTATATAAATTTTCTAACATAATTTTTTAACTTTTCATCACATATATAAATATATGTTCCTTTTATTCCTCTTGTCATAATAGTTGCGCATGTATTCATAATATACTCAAGTAACTTAGTATCATCTTTAATACCACTTTTTACTTTTGTATCATAGAAATGCGTTTTATCAATATAAATACAATTATTTATATCATCATATCTTACATCTTCACCGATAATTATTCCGGCATAATTTAAATCATATCCTTGAGTTGTATGAACACATCCAACTTCATTAATTGCGTTGACAGAATTTATCCAATCTCTATACACTGTATTCCAAAAAAAATTTTCATCATCAATTTTAATATCATATAATTCATGTTATAAAATATGTTTGTATTTTTTTCCTTTAGAAATCCATGGCCATGCATATGTTGCAATAAATCGGCATAAACCAAATTCATTTTCTTTTTCTTGCATAGCATTTTTCATTTCACTAATATTATCAAATAATTTTAAATCATATGTATTTCTAAAATTAATTTTTTCTTTTGGAGGATCATTTGAAAATATTTTTTTCACATATTCAATATAATCATTTCCTCCTAAACATCTCATTTGAGATTTTAATTCATATACATGTGTAGATTTATTATTAATTAATTTATACATATCAGTTTTTTCTATATCTGATGGTTTAACACTTTGATTGTTATCATAGAATAAAATTTGATGTTTACTAGATTTTAAAATCCAATCTAATTCTGTTCCTTGATTTCCAAATCCAAGTTTTCTATTATTAGAATCAAATGTTCCATACCCAGTTAAATTTACTCTTCTTTTTAACCTATGAGCTTCATCTACGATTAACAAGTCATATTCTTTTCCAACGACTTCACTAGGACCAATAACCATATTAGCGCTTAATCCATCTATTCTCTTAAAAACATTTTTTAGTGTTTGTCTTAAACTATTCATTGGAATTACTAATCCTATTTTTAGTTCTTTAATATTTTGAGCTTCTCTAATAATTGTATCAACATCTTCATCAATTTGTTCTTCTTCAATCATTATTTTATTACGTTGTTTATCCATTAACAATTTCAAAATATATATACCTAAAATTGTTTTACCCGTTCCCGCTCCACCACGAACAATTGAAGTCGATTTTTTATTTTTAGTAATATCATTTGCAAGTGTATCTAATATTTCTTTTACTATCAAACTTTGTTCACTTGTTAAAGCTTTATATGGTGAATATTTAAATAAGTCTGTATTTTCAATAGATAACAATTCATTTTGAACCAATCCGTTTTCTTTTAATATTTTCCAAACTTCTTTAAATTGTTTTTCATATTCTTGCTTATCATAATAATTATGATTTTGAATTCCACCATTTCCATTTTGTAAAATAAATTTATTATCAGCCTGCATATATTTAATTAAAAAAGATTCTAAATCTAAAATAACAGATTTATTAAATTTCTCATCAGTTAAAATGCAAAGGCCTTTTAATTTTCTTCTATCTGGGTTTTCTAAATGTTGTTTCATTCTATTAAAAACATTAGTTGTTTCTCCAACATATGCCTCTTTATTATTTGTAATAATATATACTACCGGCCATTTTTCCCCAAATTCAATTCCATCAATTTTCAATTCTTTAATTTTTTCTGGAACTTTATCATTAAAGTCCATTCTTTTTATACTAATCATTAAATCACCTTATAATTTATTATACTTTGTGCTAACGCCTTTCGCTTTTTCAACTGGATATTTTTTTGCTGTCTTTTCCATCTTGCTTAAAACTATTTCTTTAGGATCTACTCCCAATCTCATAGCAAGTTGAAAACAATAACTAAATACATCTGCTAGTTCTTCACAAACTTCATCTTTATCATAGTTATTATTCCATTGAAAACATTCAAGTAATTCTCCTGCTTCAATAGCTATACTCTTAGCTAAATTTTCTTCAGAATGAAATTGATCCCAATCTCTTTCTTTATTAAATTCATCTATTTTTTGCATTAACTCTTTCATGTTTATAACCTCTTGTTTATTTATATTTCATTTATACCCAAACTTTTTAAATAGTTATATGTTCCATCATAATATTCTGGCAATCTCGTTCCATCTTCCCAGAATCCTGATGAAGTTTTATTCGAGTTTCCATAAGGGACACAAATTACCATTCCAGATCTTGCTCTAGTTAATAATACACGATATGCATTTAACATATATTGAAGTAATTCTTTATTAGCTTCTGTTGTTCCTTTTTGTTCAACCCATTTTGTTTGACCATTAAACTTATAAAAATGCCAATCATTATTTTCATAACGCATGTCAGCATCCCACAAAACACAAGTATAATCTAATTCTAATCCTTGTACTTGAATTTCTGTTGCAGCATCCTCCAAGTAATTAGATGACTTTACATTAATTTTATCATCTAAGAACCAATGCACTGCATTTTCATCACCAGACTGTAATACATGAATACCTAAAGGTTTAAATCTTGCAGACTCTTTTGTAATTAGTACTCCTGTTCTTTCATTTCCTCTTACTTTTTCATGTAACCATTTTTTTGCTTTATTAATATCTCTTGTTAAATATATAGGATAATTATCTTTAATTTCTCCATACAACTTTTTTGCATTATCATCAAAATTTAAAGTTGCATTAATAAAGCTTGATAATTTTTCTGCTCTAAATGATCTTAATGAAACTCCTAAATGCAAGCAGTCTGAATATTCTACGTTACTCATATCTGCTAATAGTTCATTTACTTTTCCTTCAGCGTATTCTTTATCAGTTAGTTTATCTGAAATATATACTTTCCAATAAGGAAATTTTTCTTTTATAGCTTTAATCCATTCAGATATTCCTGCTTCGCCAGTATTAATTTCTTGCCCTCCACCAACTAAGCAAACTATTGTAGCCCAGTCTTTTCTCTGATCAAGTGACCATATTAAAAATGCTGCTTCTGACATAGGAAAGTTTGGAACTTTTAATTTGTTACCATATGTTCCACCTCTTTTTAAATAATCAGCAAGTCTCTTATGTGTCCATGAACGTTGTGCTTCATCAAAAATTGCAATATGTTCAACTTCACCATAACCACTCATATCATTTTCTAAAGCCTTAGACGGATCAATTCTAAGTTCGCCATCTTGTACTGGATTTTCAATTTTCTGTAGCATTGTATCACGATATCTATGAATCATTTGAATAGATTTTGATACTTCTCTTCTTGAATCAGATAATTTTTTCTTTTCGCCGTTTTCTTTACATCTCTTAAAATTATCTTGAGCTAATGCTTCATTTAAAACGGCTACTAATGGTCCATTACCTGACAAGTAAACTGCTCCATCGTCAGATAATTTATCCGTTCCATTTTGATATGTTTGCTTTATCGCAACATCTAATCCAACTAATGTTTTTCCAGCACCAGGGACTCCAGTTACAAAACAAATGCTCTTTATATTTTTTTCTTTACTTTCTTTAATAATATTTAAAATGTAATCTATTGTTCTATCTGTAGTCACTTTATCTGCTTCGTGTCTTGTAATGTTTTCAACAGAATGATTTTGATATAAAGTTTTTGCAGCTTCAATTATTTTTGGTGTTGGCGAATAAGGACTATTAATCCAATCTTCACTAACCATACTTTCATTAGGATATTTTTCAAAAACTTTATTAATTAAATTAACAATTCCTTTTTCTCCACACACTAATGGATTAACAATTCTGTCATCATAACATGACACTTTAATATCAGATGATTGTGAATTATATTTTGTAGCAATTAATATTGGAACTATTAATTTTTCTTGACTTAATTTATGAAAGTTTTTTAAATCTAATGCATAGTCTAGAACTTGATCAACATTTTCCTCAAGAATATATTTTTCTCCAACTTTAAATTCAAGACAAAAAACTATTCCTCTTGTAAGTAAAGTAACATCTATTCTCTTCCCTAATCTTGGAATGTCATATTCAAAAATAATCTGTCCATTATTATCATCAAGTTGTAATAAAACATCCTTTACTATTCTTATTTCTTCATTCCATGCTTCTATAGTTTGTGTAAGTGCATTTCCATGATAATTATTACACAAGCATCCAAGTATAGAATCATTACTTTCATTTATATAATTTAAAAAATTATTATTATACAAGCAACGTGACATCTTTTACCTCATCTTTTTAATACTTTATATCCTTGTTCTCAACATTATTTTACTATA
>JAKSUF010000017.1 GCA_024409145.1 archaeon
TTATAAAAAAAGAACTTATAAAAAAAGAACTTATAAAAAAAGAACTTATAAAAAAAGAACTTATAAAAAAAGAACTTATAAAAAAAGAACTTATAAAAAAAGAACTTATAAAAAAAGAACTTATAAAAAATCCACATAAAATAAGAAAATTAGTTTAATTAATTAAATTTCTCTAAATTAATAACATCCATATTAATTAAAAAAATTTCTCTCAATTAAGAAAATAAAAGAAATACATAGTTAAAATCATCAAAAAAAGAATTATGATTATATAATAAGACAAATAAATCAATTTTAAACTTTATTAAATAAAATGGTGATTTAATGATTAGTATTTCAAAAATTAGAACTTATATGTTTTGTCCATTAAAATTATATTTACAATATCATTTAAATGACAATGACGAAAAGAACATGTTTATTAACAAACACATAAAAGATTTAAGAATAGACCTTCAAGACATAACACAAAGAAATATAAGAAAAGTAAAGAAAGAAATGGAAATCCCAGAAATTGAGAAAAAATTAGCAATACAAACTGAAGATTATATCAATACAACTTTTGAAATAATTGAGGATAATGAAGAAGAGAAATTAAAAGAAGAAATAACTAAAAATCAAACTGAAAACATATCCAAAAATGATGATGAAGAAACCAAATTAATAAACAAACAACAAATATATGAAAAACATGAAAATGAATTAGAACATTTAAGAGAAATAAAAAAAGATTTAATTGAAGAAACATACTTTAATATAAAACTTTTAGCTATGAAAACTAAAAAGAGCATGATTACATTAGATAAGAATGGAGAAGAGATATCTGAAATGTTCTTTCCAACATGCATGTATAGTTACTTAATAAGAGATATAAGTTTAGAATTAGTTGGAAATATAGACAAAATAGAAATTATAAATGGAAATTATATTCCAATACTATTAAGACCAAATAACCCACCAATAAAAGGAACTTGGGACAGTGATACAATAGAAATAGTAGCTAATGCTATCTTAATAGAACAAGAATTCAATACCTATGTTGGAGCAGGTTTTGTAGATTACTTGAAATTAGGGGAACGTAGATTAGTATTAATAAATCAAGAACAAAGAAAAAGTTTTTTTAGAATATTGACTAATATAAATGAAATAATAGATAAAGGAATAATACCCAAAGTGAAAACTAATATGAAAAAATGTGAGAATTGTGATTATTTAGAAATATGTGAAAACTCAAAAAACAAAAAATAACATTTCTAATATTATTTAGATAAGCAGATAGCAAAATTAAAGACAATAAGATAAGATAAGATAAAATAAAATAAGACGATATAAAATAAGATAAAAAAATTAAAATAATAAAATTAATTATAAATGCATAACTGGAATCAACATATATAAACAAATCAATGCAATCACAGTTATCACCACAATTAATCCAATATGTACTTTTTTCCATGCTAATCCTGCTGCAACAATTGCACCAACAAGACCTACAAACCAATAATTAGTATCTACAGTAAGAACACCTGGACAAATTAATGCAGCTAATGCAGTATAAGGAATCAAATTTAAGAATTCTTCAACTTTAGGCGTAAATTCAATCTTACCTACAAATAATGCAGGAATAAGTCTTGGAATAAATGTAACAATAGCAACAACAATAATCAACAATACATGATTCATTCAACCACATCCCCAGATATACATTTATTACCACATTCTTCATCTTTTTTACCATAACCCATAATTTTCATACCAATAGCTGCTCCCAGAATAGTAGAAACAACAAGTGACCAATTAGATCCTAAAACATATTGTAATGCAATGTTAATAATTCCAGTAATTACAACAATTAAAAATATACGTTTATCCTCTTTCATTGGAGGAATGAGAATAGCTACAAACAAAGCATATAAGGAAATATTAAAACTATTAGCAACAATTAATGGAATAATATCATAGGCAAAAACCCCAACAATTGCACCAGCAATCCAAGAAAACCATGCAAAAAGAGCTAAACCTAAATAAAACCATATAGAAGATTCTTTATCTAATGTAAACATAGCAAATGATTCATCAACAACTAAATGTGCTGAAGCTATATTTAATGCAGAGTTACTCTCTTCAACTTGAGTATAAATACAGGTGTTCATAATAAAGTATCTTAAATTAACAACAAAATTAGTCAAAGCTATTGCTACAAGAGATGCTCCTTGAGCCAACATAGTTGCAGCTATGATTTGCCCAGCACCTGCATAAACCAAAACAGACATAGATACAGTTTCTAAGGGACTTAATCCTGCTTGAGTAGCTAAAACCGCATAACCAATACCCATAGGCACATAGCCAAAAGCAATAGGTATAGATTTTTTAGCACCATATAAAAATTTTTCTTTCCTATTAATTTAAAACAACCCCATAAAAACACTAATTGATAAAGTAATATTAGTAAATTAATATAAACAATAAATAGACCCAATAATACATAATTCTTAGAAAATATTAACTAAAAACATAGTTAACTCTTTAACACAATATAATCCCTAAAATATAATATATTATTAAAGTTAGTAATAAACTTAACATTTATTAATATATTAAAATGATAATTTAATTATCAAGATATAAGAAAATAAGAACAATTAAGGAATTATAGAGTATTTAATATAATGAATTAGATAATTAAAATTAATACCAATACAAAATCAAATACTAAATGAATACTAAATGAATACTAAATGAATATTAAATTAAAATTAATTAAAATTTATTTTTTCCTTTTGCTTTTAAACGTTTAACATCAAATACAGCAGTACTTGCTATAGCCATAACTGCCATTACCCCTGCTTGAGTAGGGTCAGTGACAACTAAATCTGCTTCTTCTACAACAGTACCAGGCATATTTAAACTTATGACAATTAAATCTTTATCTTCTTTAGTTTTACGAACAGCTTCTGCGATTTTACCCCCCATTAAAGATCCAGCTAAAACAAGAACACCAACACGATGTAATCTACTTAATGCATCCACAGCTTCAGCAATATTCTCTTCTCCAACAAGAGGAATAGTATCCACACTAATACGCTCACCACGTATATTATGCCTATCTGCTTCAATAATAGCTCCATTAGCTACAGCTGAAACCTGAGCACCACCACCAAAAATAATAACTCTCTTACCAAAGATATCATTTAAGGACCCATAACAATTTAAATCAATTACAGAATCTAAAGAAAGTAATTCTTTTTTTAACTTATCAATATCTTCGACATCATCCAATTCTAAATTTACATTCCCTAAACCAACTTGTTCCACATAAACATGAGCATAAGAAATATTAATTCCAAAACTAGATATAATATCTGTAATTTCCCCTAAAACTCCTTCTTTCTCTTTAGTTTTAATTGTTAACGCATAATTTTCCATAAAACCATCTATAAACTAAATAATAACAATTTTTAAAAAAATCCAATAAAATAAATATACTATTATATAATTAAATATTATATTTTAACCTTTTAAAATTGTGGTTGTTAATTATTAGTTAATAAAATACAATTAATATATTAATAATAACCAACAATAACCAACAATAACTAATAACTAAATTAACGAAATACTATTAATTAATTATCTTTTTCTACTTTAGATTTAATAAGTTTAAGTTCAGCTTGAGCTTTTTTAAACTTATGTAAAAAACTTTCATCATCTTCAACAGTTATCACATCAAGACCTAAATCCCTTTGTTCTTGAATCCAACTTTCATCAAATACCGGAATTTCAAACTTAATAGTTTCTGCGGTTTTATTAACAACTATAATATTCCTATAAGGGAAATCTGTCTCAACAATATAACCTCCAAGACTTATAACATGATATGGTCTTAAAGCAAATTTCATATAATCACCCATATTCATTAAATTAATAATCCAAGAATAACTGCAAGAGCTCCAATCACAGAACTAACTAAAACAACAGGATAAAATTGTTTATTAGTAAATACTGGAGAAAATGCACTAAATACACCCATAAATAATACAAATATTAAAGCAACAATTATATTCAAAATGAAGTGTAAGTTAAGTAAACCAGGAGCAATACCTAAGAAGAGCACACCATAAAGACAAGATAAGGTGAAAATCATAAATCCTCTGGTCACATAAATGTATGTACGGTATTTAGAAGCAAATTCCATATAAGGACCATCAATAACATCTGCTTTAGCTTTAACAATACTAAATGGATACTCATTTAACATAATCATTAATCCTATGAAGAACACAACAGTACCAATAATACCAGATAATGTGAAGATGAAAGGCCCATGTAATTGTTGATATTGTATAATATCTCCTAAAAATATACTTCCACTTAATGCTGCAGGAATAAATAAAGCTAAATATAATGGAAATGAACCAAATGCAATCATTCTAAGAGACCTGTTAGAACTTATATCTTCAAGGTAAGAAGTTAAAGTACCTAAACGTTCAGCACCTTTAACATGGTCTGGAAATCTAAGTCCTGCAGACATAACAGATTTAGATAAAGATCCCATTAAAACATAAGCAATTTCTTCTACTTTTAAAAATCCAACAATAGCTATTAAACTTGAGAATAATACAAAGTTATAGTTGAATGGTATTAATGCTAAAAATACTAAAAATACTACAATAAAACAGAGAATAGGCATTGCTTTATATAAACCAGGAACAGGAGAATTAGGTTTTATATTTTCTTTGTATAAAAACTTAATAGATGCCCACAATCCAGAACTAGTTACTGGAGGACCAATTCTTTGTTGAATCCTTGCATGAACATATTTTCTTTCAATCCCAGGAATTAAAACTCCTACAAATAAAGCTATAAGTAAGAGAATAATCACTTCTAAAATTGAATAAATAATTGTAAGATATGACATTTCTTTTTCCTCATTTAATTTAGTTATTAGTAATAATTAATAAAAAATTCAAAGAATATTTGATTGTAAAATTGATTTATCTAATTTTTCATGACTATCAAAATCATAAACTTCAACAGCTCTATCAGAACATGTGAAACATGGATCACATTGAACAATACATAATTGAGCATCAGTAATATGACTTCCAATAGATGCATACTGCATAGCACCAATATTCGCCATAGAAGGAGTTCTAACAATAGACCCACGAACTCTTCCATCTTCTATAGCATAAGAATGATATAAAGTTCCTCTTGGAGCTTCAATATAACTTTTAATGATATCAGTATCAACCATTTCCCAAGACCTATCAACCACTTTTCCTTCAGGAATATTTTTAATAGCTTGGCGAAGAATTTTAATAGATTCAAAAGATTCTAAAACTCTCATAAGAAGATTTGATTTAACATCCCCATCAGGTTGAGTTATAATATCAAAATCAAAATTTTCATATTCAAACATTTCAGTTCTTAAATCTTTTTTAACACCAGTAGCTCTTAAACTTGGACCAGTGACAGCTAATTTAATAGCTTGTTCTTGAGGGATAGACCCAACACCAGTTACTCTTGATAAAAGCATAGTATCTCGAGTAAATCTATCTGCAAATTCTTTAAGGTTTTTTTCAGTAGTATCCAACCCTTCAGTTATTTTAATTAATTTAGATTCATCTAAATCACATCTTGGCCTTACACCACCTATAATAGAACAACCATATTGAACACGATTTCCACCAATCATGTGTAAAAGTTCCATAATAGTTTCTCTCATATAAAATACTCTCATTGAGAAAGTTTCATGACCTAAAACTTCACAACCATGAGCTAAAAAGAGAAAATGACTGTGCAATCTTTCAAGTTCTGCTACAATAATACGAAGATACAAAGCCCTATCTGGAATTTCAACACCTAAACCAATTTCTGCAACTCTTACAGAATTCCAGACATGAATATTAGAACAAATACCACAGATTTTCTCAGTAAGCATATTTGCTTTCTCTACAGGAAGTCCTTCCATAATACGCTCAATACCTCTGTGATTAACACCAATAGTAACTTCAGCATCTTTTACAATTTCATCTTCAACAAAAAATCTTACCCTATAAGGTTCAAGAGCTGCAGGATGTACAGTACCCATTTGAATTTCTGTTTCAATAATCTCTTGGGTTTTAGCTTTTTTTTCTTCCATAATTTCATCCTCACATAATTAATTAATCAGCACCTAATAATTTAGGTAAAGATGCAACAACACCAGATAAAACATCTTGAGGTCTAACTGCACAACCTGGAACTTTCGCATCAACAGGAATAATATTTTCAACAGGTCCTTCAATTTCTTCAGATTGAATATCTCCATAACAATTTTTATAAACTCCACCCATACATGCACAAGCACCAGCTGCAACAACAAGTTTAGGATTAGGTATTGCATTATAAATATCTTCTAAAGGTTGTCTATTTTGATTAGTTACAGGACCAGTAACAACTAAAACATCAGCTTCACGAGGATTCCAAGTTAAAAATACAGAGTATTGTTCAGCATCAAATTTAGGAGATAAAATAGAATTAACAATCTCTATATCACAACCATTACATCCACCAGTATAAACAAGCATAACATGTATTGCTTTTGATCTTGAATGTGTTTTAAGACTCATTTAATTCCTCCTTAACTTGTGAAGCGTCTTGAAAATCAATATTTTTGTTTTCATCATTTATTGATTCATCATTACAGATATTCTCTTTTGAAGAATCCTCTTTTGAAGAATCCTCTTTTGAAGAATCCTCTGATTTTTTATCATCAATTACAATATTTTTCTTAGATAAAACAGATTTATCAGAAATGTATTGAGCAATAAAAGCCATTTTATCTGAAGAGATTTTAACTGGTTTAGATATTAACTCATCTGAATTAATTTCATTATCCCCAACATTATTTGGATGAATTGTACCTGCTTCTCCATACAAAGAATAAATTGGGCAGAAATCATGACACCAATAACAAACAACACATTTTACAGGATCAATTTCTGGAACTTCAGTTTTTACCCAATCATTAGATAATCTCACACTTGATTGTAATGTTTTCATAGAAATAGCGCCAGTAGGACAAACATTAGCACAACCCCCACAACCAATACATGCATCCTCATTTACTTTTTCTTCAGGTTTTACTTCACCATTAAGAATAGCATTACGCATTTCTATATCCGTCACTCTATCTGAAGCAAAGAATATTCTTTTAAAGTTATCATAAGCTCCATTAAGCATTATTTCTAATAAGTTTTTCATTTAAACACCTATTAATTTTATTTTAGATATTTTAATAACTAACACTATTTTATAATATCCTTAAATTTCCTTTCAAAAATGAATGCTTTTGAAGGACAAATATTTCGACAAGCACCACAATATATACATTTATCATCATCAACTACATATTTCTTATTTTTAGTAGATTTAGAACTTGAATCATCCATTATACATTCAATTGCATTTTCAGGACAGATTCTTTCACATAATCCACAAGAAATACATAAATTAGAATCTAAATAATTAAATCCACTAGAAATTTCTTTTTTAATTAATGTGGTTTTTGGGATTGCATCTTTAGGACAGTGTATTCCACAAGTTTCACACATAATACAATTATCCAAATCAACAGAAATGGTCCCTCTCTTAATAGTTATTGCTTCTTTAGGACAAAATTCAGCACAAATTCCACAAGAAATACAATCATCAGAGACTTTTCCATCCCATTTAATAGTTTCTATTTTTCTTGCATTTTTCTGATTACATTTTTTAATACATAAACCACAAGAAACACATAAACCAGAAAGTTTAGAATTATCTTTTTCTTTTAATGTTCCAATAGGACATAAATCAATAGCAATTAATCTTTTTTCTTTATTTTCATTAGTATCTTTATCTAAATAAGGATCATAACGTAAACTTGATTTAACTTTTCTAATAGATCCATTATCTAATGTTTCAGAACATAATCCGCAATTAATACAACTTATAATAGTCCCATTCATTTTTTGATTCAATTTGTTAACAACAATAGTAAAGTCATCTAATACAATTGCATTATTTGGACAATTATTATAACAGTTTAAACATAAACTGCATTTATCACTATTAACAACACCTGATTTAATTGCACCACTTGGACAAATATCTTCACAGACTCTACAATTAGTACAAATACTTTCCTGTTCTATATCAACTTTAATAGCACCAGTAGGACAATAATAACTACACCTACCACAAAGTTCACATTCTTCAAGATCAGTATTGACACATATTCTTTTCGCTACTTTCTCAGATTTTGAAGGAATATTAATATTTTCAAGTTTTGCCCTTCCAGATTTAGACATAACTGTTTTAAGAGAATTAAGTAATTTTTGTTGTTTATCCTCAACTAACTCATAAACATCTCTTCTAGCATGGTCTGGACAAACTTCTTCACAAACCCCACATCTTGAACAAATACCCTTTACAACACCATCTTCAATATGTATACTCTCAATAGGACAGGTGAATTCACAAACTCCACAACCATTACATTTAGCTTTATCTACAACATATCCACCATACTTATTTTTGAATATAGCATGATTAGGACAAGTTTCATAACATGCACCACAGCAGATACAACTAAAAGATTTGCCTTCAATGTGACGTATAGCTTCAGTAGGGCAGTTTTTAACACATTCACCCTTACCTTCACAATCTTTTACTGATAAAAACATGATTCCACTCCATATAATTCATAAATAAATATAGTCAACTAATTATCACCCTTTGCAGAGTTTCCAAATAATAAGCTACCAATCAACACACCAATTACTGCAGAGATAAAGGCAGTAGCTATTGGTAAATCATTATAAAATGGAAATTGACCTAAGTTCCAAGACATCAAGAGAGCACCAATAATAATAGCTACAATAGCCCCACCAGTAAGTTTAAAACTATTTTCTTCAGTTTTATGAATTCGTGTTCCAACAACAAGACCAATTAAAAATCCGAATAAAATAGGTCCAATAACAATTAAAGAACTCATGTTATTCATCTCCTAATTTTTTAAACTGAGAAAATGCAATTACTACAGCACTCAATCCTACAAGAACTTTTAAACCAACAGCAATATTTAAGTAAGGTATAATACCTGCATTAGTGATATCTGGAAAATGGAAAATCATTTGAATAGTATTAGGAACCAAACCATAAATATCTGCACCCACATTATAAAGGAAAGATCCAGTTAATGCTAAACCAACCAAACCTAATATAACATACATAAATGCTCCAAAAGATTCTAAAGTAGAGATAAACCCATGAGACATCTTAATCGGACTCTTATCCAAACCATAAGAAACTACAGATAAAATTATTCCTGCAGCAATCATTGCACCACCTTGGAAACCTCCACCAGGAGTAATATGACCTCCCAAAATAGTCATTATACCCATAGCTATCATAATAACAGATATTGGATAGACCATAATTTTGATAATAGGAGTTCCATCTTTAGAGTTCCAGTTAGCTTTTGATTCTAAATCAGCTTGAATTTGATTGTCAATTGGAGATTCAAAGTTATCTTCATTCATTATTTCTCCTCTCCTTCATCATCATTAATTTTTTTATCCTTAATTTGACCTCTTCCAAATACAAGTAAAACGACTAAAACAGCAGTTACTAAAATTAAAGATTCACCTAAAGTATCAAATCCTCTCCAATCAAAAACAACTAATGTAACCATATTTGGAGCAATTTTTGGACCGATAGTATTATAAATTAAACTAATACCTGGAGTTATAATATTTTTTAATCCATAAAGAGCATCAAATAGACTTACAGAAAATATTATAGTTGCAATAATCATGATAAGATTTCTTATACTTTCAATATTTGAATTATCTTTAGACATATTTTAACCCCCAGTAAATTGCAGCAATGATAACTCCAAGAGCAAGAATTGCATAGAAAGTCATTTTGCTTAATGAATCATCCTGCTCTTTTTTGAGTTTAGGTGCTATTGGTACATTAGTAAATAATAATACTACAATAAATAAGATCATAATAACTGAAGCAATTACACTAATATGCCTAAGTAAAATTGCAGAAATTAATAAACAAACAATAATTGTTAACTCTGCAGCTAAAGCACCAGAAACATTATCTGCAGTAGTTGGATTTTTAGATAATTTAGATTTTAAATTGCTTACTGAATTTACAAACTTATCATAAAATGACATCTAAATCAAACCCCCTGCAAATGGTATGAAAATTTTAGTTACTAAATCTGGTAAAATACCAAGGATTAAACAAATTATAAGTAAAACTGCAACTGAAAATGTAGCTATTGCTGGAATTTTCTTATGTGCAAATTTTAAATTAGCAGGTTTTGGTTGTAAGTAAACAGTATGGAATGCCTTAACGAAAGTAAAGAATGTTACAATACTTACAATAACTGCAACAATTGCAAGTTCAGGTAAACCCGCATTTAAAGCAGATTGAACAAGCATAATTTTACTTTGGAAACCATTAAATGGAGGGACACCAGCCATTGCAAACCCACCAAGTAAAACCATAATTGCCATTTTCGGACTAACAGTAATTAATCCACCTAACTTCTTAGTATCAGAGGTTTTAGTAAGATAATAAACAGTTCCAAAACCTATGAATAATAATGCAGTGATTATTAACTCATTTGCTGCTTGGAATAATGCTGCAGTAATAGATAATTGAGTACCAATACCAAAACCAAGTC
Source organism: archaeon (assembly GCA_024409145.1). Taxonomy (GTDB): domain Archaea; phylum Methanobacteriota; class Methanobacteria; order Methanobacteriales; family Methanobacteriaceae; genus Methanobrevibacter. The sequence goes on from JAKSUF010000017.1 coordinate 10,733, forward strand.
CAATAAATCCAAGTTCACCAACAGCTAAAAATGCTATCATTCTTCTAAAGTCATTTTGCATTAAAGCCATACTTACTCCTAACACCATAGCAAGTAAAGAGAAGATTATTATTGCTGGTTTAAAGAATGGAACATATACAAATATTCTATAAATTGCAATCCCAAAAGCAATCATACAAATTACAGAGAATGCTTGTAAAATAGCTGCACCATTAGGTCTTGCCCTACTATATAATTCAGATTTGATTGTATGGAAAGGAGGTAAACCAGAAACATATAACCAACCAAAGAACATTAAAGCAAATGCAAATATCAATGGAGTAGCTAATGGATTTACAACATTAGTACTAATAACAGCCACAATATCTGCAATATTTACAGAACCAACAACCGCAAGGATAAATCCTATACCTAAAAGTAACATAGGCCCACCTATTGATCCTAAAATCAAATACTTAAATGCAGTTTCATATTTATATTCAGAACTTGAAGCAATAATAATACCAACTTGAGTAAGTGCTACAATTTCAAAGAATACATACATATTGAAAATATCATTAGATAATAAAAGTGCAGTGACAGAAGCCACACCCATAAATATTAAGAATAAATAAGGTCCTGAAAGTTTTTTTCTCTCGCTGAAATATGTGAAAAGTGATAAGAAAACAACAATCCCAACAAGAAATATGAAAATCCTATTAATATTAGCAAATACATAAACAATTCCAGGAGATAAAGAAGATACAGATGCTAAAGTAGCAGGTAATGCACTAGATATAAGTGAAGAATTATGTCCTCCAAAATATTGAGTACCTAAACTTGCAATAATAGCAATTATAGGAAAGATAATAGCTACAATAAGAGAAACCCAACGCATTAATTTATCTTTACCATGTAATATATTAACCATTAAAGCACATATAATTGGAATTATAACCATTAAAGGAATTAACATATCCATCATAATTTAACCTCCATAAAACAGTTAATCATTCTTATCACCTAAAATTACTTTAGTACTTAAAGAACCATGTTTTTTATATAAAACCATAGCTAATGCTAACATTACTGCTAAAGTACTTGCACCAATAACAATACTGGTAAGAACTAATGCTTGAGGTAAAGGATAAGCAGAATTTGCAACAAACCAATCTGGAGACATATTTTCTAAGAATATTGGTACAACACCACCAGCTTTATAACCTAAAGTAACAATAAATAAGTTAACCCCTTCTTCAATGAAAGCAATACCAATAATTTTCTTAATAATATTATCAATAAAAATAGCTGCAAAAAGTCCAATTACAATAAAAGCACCAGCTGCGAATAAACATACTAATTGAGTACTCATAATCATGAATCATCAACCCTTTTAGTCTTTTGAACAGCTAATGCAATGAAAACAGGAACAATAGCTGCTTCAACTACTGCCTGAGTTAAAGCTACATCTGGAGCAAGTAACAATACAAATAAAAATGCAATACATGCACCAGAAATTCCAGTCAATATAGCTGTTTTGAGCAAGTCTTTTTGCATAAGAGCTATTATAGCACTAATAACAGCAATTACAATCACTATATACTCAATCATATTATTCATCCTCTTTGATTTCTAAGGTAGAAATAGAATATATATCTTCAGATTCCTCCTCAACAAATTCATTAACACAATCAGCAGCTAAATCAGATTCGCTACTAAGTTCTTCACAATCATTATTTTTAATAATTGAATTATTATAATCATCTTCAGTATGGAAATAAGCATTACTCATAGCATGAGCTAAAAGAGGAGCTAAAATAAGATAAATAAGAGCAAATAATGGTTGTCCTAATCCTAAAAATCCAATCACTCCTGCAATATCAATAATACCGAGAATATGAATTCTAGCATAAACTACATTAGGCATATTTTTATCTAACCTTAAAATACCTACAGATGCAATTATAATTAAAATTGCAGATATAAATAAAAGAATAGCTTGAACCCATATAATATTTCCAGAAACAAAAGAAGGAATTGTAATACCGAACATTTAATCACCTTTCTTTAATGCAACTGAAAATCCTATTGTTCCAACAATACCAAGTACAAGTAAAGCTAAAGCTATATCCTTAAAGAATCCTATTCCATACATAGTACCTATAGCTATAAGAGCTAATGAAATAGCCAATGTAGCAGATGAGGTACCAATAAGCCCCATAGAAACTGATTTAAATGAAATGATTCTCAAAGATGCAATTAAAAATATAATTAATGCAATTATTAAAAAACATTCTGAAATCAATAAAATTTCCATCATATCACTTTTTTAAATTTTAATGAATAAAAAATTAAATTATTCTAAAAACTATAAATCCAATATCATCAAATAAAATATAATTTTAAATAAATCCCAAAAAGAATTCTAAATTAATACATTTAAAATTATTACTTATTCAAACATTCCTTTAATATAAGGTTCAAAAGGAATGACATCTTTAGCATCTCTTGGAGTAATGACTGCAACTTTAAGAATTTGGTTTTCAGTATCAATATCAACAGTTAAAGTTCCAGGGGTAAGAGTAATACTATTTGCTAAAAATGTTTGAGATATTTCTCTTTTAAGCTTAGTTTCAATGTTAATAATTTGAGGATCATATTTATCTCCTTTAAATATAAGGACACACATACTTGCTGTTGATTTAATAATTTCACAAATTAAAACAATAAAATAAGCAATCCAATAATAAATTCTACTTAAAAACATTTTTAAACCTCA
>JAKSUF010000170.1 GCA_024409145.1 archaeon
AACAAAATATTTTTATTATATAATATATACTATTTAAAATTATATAACTTATTAAATTATTTTATTATAAATTGGTGATTAAATGAAGGCATTGATTGCAGATGCAATAAATGAAAAAGGAATTGAAAATTTAAAAGAAGTTGCAGATGTCGTTGTAGACACCAGTATAACTCCAGAAGAATTATATGAAACTATTGGAGAATACGATGCAATAATTGTAAGAAGTAGAACTAAATTACCTGCAGAAACCATCGCAAAAGCAGATAATCTTAAAATCATCGCAAGAGCTGGAGTAGGTGTAGATAATATTGATGTTAATGCAGCAACTGAAAAAGGTATTATGGTTGTAAATGCTCCAGAATCAACTTCAATCACTGTTGCAGAACATACTATGGGATTAATATTAAGTACCATCCGTAAAATAGCTATTGCAGATGCATCTACCAAAGAAGGAAAATGGGAAAAGAAAAGATTCATGGGAATGGAACTTAAAGACAAAACTCTTGGTGTAATTGGAATGGGAAGAATTGGTTCCCAAGTAGTAAATAGATGTAAAGCATTCCAAATGGATGCAATTGCATATGACCCATATTTACCTGCAGATGTTGCTAAACAAATGGGTGTGGAATTATTAGAAACTCAAGAAGAACTTCTTAAAAGAGCAGATGTCATCACTATCCACGTACCTTTAACCCCAGAAACTAAACATTCAATTTCTACTGAACAATTTGAAATGATGAAAGACACAGCACTTATCTTTAATTGTGCACGTGGTGGAATCATTGACGAAGATGCATTATACGAAGCACTTAAAGAAGGTAAAATTGGTGGTGCAGGTTTAGATGTATTTGAAGAAGAACCTGCTAAAGACAATAAATTATTCGAATTAGATAATATTGTTTGTACCCCTCACATTGCAGCATCAACTAAAGAAGCTCAAAGAGATGCAGCAATTATTGTAGCTGATGAAGTAATCGAAGTATTCAAAGGAGAAATGCCAAGAAATATTATTAATATGCCTCGTATGGATAATAGTGGATTTGAAGAAGCAAATGATTACTTAGAATTATGTGATAAAATTGGTAGTTTCATAAGCCAAGCATCCCAAGGTGCAATTAAAGAATTAGAGATTGTATACTCTGGAGAAATCGCTGACCTTGCAACTCAAGAATTATTCACTAGAACAATCATAAAAGGATTATTAACTCCAATAGTTAATGAAGGAGTTAGTGCAGTAAATGCTAGAAATATAGCTAAATCTAGAGGATTAAATATAACTGAAGCTAAAACAGATAAAAATGAAAGTTATAATTCTTTAGTTAAATTAACTGCAAAAACTGATAAAAGTGAATTTTCAGTTGTTGGAACTTATTTACATGAACCAAGAATTATTGAAATTAATGGTTACAGAGTAGATGTAAAACCTGAAGGTGACATGTTCATAGCTAACTACAAAGACATTCCTGGAAGTATTGGATCAATAGGTACTAAATTAGGAGAATATAATGTAAATGTCGGAATCATGCAAGTAGGAAGAGATATTCCTGGAGGCAAAGCAATTATGATTCTAACTTTAGATAACGAAGCTCCTAAAGAAGCTATTGAAGAAATCAAATCTTTAGGAAATGTAGATGACGCTACTACTCTTAAACTTTAATAATTCAAATTTAATAAGATTATTATGTAAATAATAATCAATAGAATTCTTAGAATTCTATCTCTTTTTATTTTTTTAACAAAACTTTAAAAAAAAAAAAAACAAATTAAATAAATAAAATAAATAAAATAAAAACTAATTTCTTAAAAAAATATAAAAAAACTACTGATAAAAAATGGTTAATCAATAAATAGAGTAGTTTTTCTAATAATAATTGATTTAATACTAAATATCTTCATCAAATTCATCAGAATATTTATTTACTTTTTCAGAATCATCATTTAATGAATCATAAAAATCATCATCATCTGAAAATGCTTTATCCAATTTAGTGAATAAATCTTCAGAAAATCCATTATCTTCTTCAAGTTCTTTTTGAATTTCAGCTAAATCTTCGAGCATTAAATCATCTTCTTCTTTTCTAAACTTACCTACTTCAAAAGTAATTGGATCACCATTAGAATCATAAGCATTCATAGTTTCTAAGGAATAAGGTTCACAAAGAATAATATGGAAAGAACCATATTTAGAAAAAGTCACTAAATCAGCATTTGATGGATAAGCAGTATTAAATCCAGGGTGTGAATGAACAGAACCTAATTTCTTTTGATCAGGAGGTAATAACCAATCATTAAAACTTGCACTATTATGAGAACGTTCACCAGGTAAGAAAATTAAACTAGTTATAAAAAGAGTCATATTTTCAACATAACCATCAAACATAGCTAAAAATTCATTAGGAAAAGATTTTTTTGAATAAAAAACAATAGAATTGATAACATCCACATCAACACATACTTTATTAAATTTATTATCTTTATTTTCAAAAACCTTTGAAATGAATTTGTCTAAGACCATATAAACACCTATAATAAATTTAGTTAAATAAAAATCAAAATCTATTCTTAAAAATTAAATAAAACTCTTAAAAAATGTTTTATTAAAAATATCTAATTCTAAATCTACAAACAATTTATAACGAGTAGATTCTGTTTCTTTCTTAAGTAAAGGATTATAACCTTTAATATTATAAGATTTTTTATAAATACCAATACCTCTTTTTCTCCAAGTAGGTTCATTATTTAAATTAATACCTTTCTTAAATAATAATTCATGAATATCAGAAGAGTTAAGTCCATGAATTTTTTGATTAGCTAACTCTGAAGAGTATTCTTTTTTTAATACCCAAATACCATAAGCATTAATACAATTTCTCCAAGCTTCATCTTGACGCCATTTAAAGTAATCAGGAATTTCATCACATGGAATTGGTATGATTCTTGAATCAAAAGATATTGGAAGCACTACAGATTTTAAATCATCATCATTTATATCAATACCCACATTATCTTTAAATTCATTAATTAAATGAAAAGTAAATGAACTTGAAGCTAAAGAAGAGAAAATAGAGTTTATCTTTTCTACTCTTCCAGAAAAAGGAATTTCATCTAATAAAATACTTATTTCATCAGAAAAAGTATAAATAAATTTAGGTGAAAATTCATTGAAGATATCTTTAGAAACCTCAGTCATTAAAGATGCGAAATTATCATCATAAGGTTTTGATAGATTAAATCTACGTGTAAGAGTATGAAATTTACGACCATCTAAACGTAAAATAATCTTAGAATTTTTTGGAACCTTTAAATTAGAATAAATTTCATAATCTTTCATCAAATCACCCAAATAAATAAAATAAAATAAAATAAAATAAAAAAAATTAAGATAAATACAATGAATATAAATAAAATAATTTTAATTAAAAAATAAATAAATTAAAGAATTACATTTATTAAGTACCCATTGAAAAACGCTCATTAAAACTTTTTAATAATTTAATAGCAGAGAATGCTGCTAACATACTTGTTTTAGGATTTACTTCACAAGGTAAATTTTTAGAACGAGTATTGAATTCACCGAAAGCACCTTTAACATGAACTTCATGAACATTCCTATCAACATTCGGATCAACAATGATTTTAACATCAATATCCATATTACAAGCAATACTTAAAGAAGCAGCAACATTAATATTTACTGGGAATTTCTCAACAGCTTCAGATGCTTTACCCTCAAATAAAACTTCTTCTTGTTCAACAACACGACCAAGAGATCTAGGTGCTTTACGAGTAGTCAAAGACGCTTCAGTAATTTCACCAATAGATGCTGCTTTAATACCATCTAAACCAACAATAGCACCAGATGGAGCATAAATTTTACAATCAGTTTTAGTAGCAGTAGCAATTAACTCTTCTCTGAATTCTGGATCCATTAAAGCACCTACACTCATAACCATCAAATCTTTACCTGCACTTATTACATCTAATGCAAAAGATTTAAGAGCTGCAGGAGATGCTGCTTCAAGAACTAAATCAACTTCTTCAAGCATATCATCTAATTCTAAAACAGCAATACCATTAGCTAAAACTGCTAAATTTTCTGCTCTTTCAGCATCACGATCATGGAAATATTTAATATCAATCCCATCTTTTTCAAAACTAATATTATTTACAATAATATTAGCTATTGCACCACATCCAACAAGACCAATAATCATAAAATCATCCCATACTAACTTTAATTCTCATATTTAGATACTTTAGAAATATATAA
>JAKSUF010000171.1 GCA_024409145.1 archaeon
TATTATTAAAAATAGTTGGTAGTATGAAAATTATTAAAAATGGGTATTATATGTTTTTTAAAATTTAATAGTAAAAATAGTTGGATTAAATTTAGAATAGCTATGAACCATCCTAAATTTTTTTTATCGTGTTTTTATTATTGTTGTATAGTTGTATCTTCTGATTTTAACATATCTTTACATTTTTTAGCATAGTTTTTAATGAAGGTTTTTGCCCATGCATATCCAACCATACCTCCAACGAAACAACCAAGAAGAACACCTATATAAACACCACTTACTCCCCATCCAAGTACTATTCCTAATACATATGCAAAGATAGATTCTAATATTAAAGACCTGAGTACAGTGATAATTAATGAGTTAATACCTTTACCTACGCCTTGGAATACCATACTTGACATGATACCGAATGGAATAGCTAATACAAATAAACTTAATATACTAATAGCTGTAGCAAGTTCAGGTGCCATAGCAGCACTAGCAGAGGTATAACTAAATGCATAAGCAATTTGTTTAGAGAATATTACCATTATTGCACCTAATATAATAGATACAACAAATCCTAATTTAATAGAATAACTATGTCCAAGTTTGAGATTTTTATAGTTGTGAGAACCATATGCTACTCCTGCTACAGTAATTACTGCAGTTGCAATACCAATAAGTGGAATCATTGCCATTTGAACAATTCTCATTGAAGCAGTATAAACAGCTACTGCCTGGGTTCCTGAACACATTACTAACATAATATTAATAATAATTGCAAGTCCAGACATAATGAGGTTTTCTAAAGTTGATGGTATAGCTACTTGGAAAGTATTTATTACAATATTATTGTTCCATTTAAAGTATTTTTTAAAGTTGTAATCTAAATATAAGTCTCTTTTTCCCCAAATCCAGTATCCCATTACTATACATGAAATTGTAGCTGATATTACAGTTGCCCATGCTGCACCCTCAATACCTAAATTAAGGTAGTAAATGAATATTGGGTCTAAAATAATATTTAATATTGCAGTTACAGCAATTGCATAGGTTGCTCTTTTCATATCTCCCTCTGATCTAAAAATTGCAGATGCTACTCCCGAGAATACAAATACGATTAATGAACCGAATATCACAATTCCGTATTTCATTGCATAATCTATTGTATTTCCTGCTCCCATGATTATAAGGAGGGGTTTTAATACTATTAACATGATTATTGTAAAGATTACAGAAATAATAATTGAGAGAACTATTGCATGTAATCCTGAATTACTTGCTTGACCATAATCATCTGCTCCAATATATCTTGCTATTAAAGAGTTTGCTCCTGCTCCAAGTCCATTACCTAATCCAATAAGAATCATAAATAATGGAGTAACAAATCCAATAGCTGCAAGTGCATCAGAACCAAGTCCTGCAACCCAAACACTATCTGCTAAATTGTATAATACAATTAAGAACATGGAAACCATCATTGGAACACTAAGTTTTCTTATAGCTCTTTTTGGATCTCCAGTAATTACTTCAATATTCTTATTTTTTTGTTTTGTCATTGTTTCGCCTTTTATAATATTATTCATTATTTATTTCAATTGATTTTAAAGCTATAATTTTTAATGATTTTTGTAAAGCTTCTTTTTCTTTTAAATCAATATCTTTATAAATCTCAGATTCCCATTTTTCAAAGATAGTGCATATCTCATGAATAGTTTTATTTCCTTTTTCTGTTAATGATACAATGTTTCTTCTTCTATTTGTTGTATCTATGGTTCTTAAGATGTATTTTTCATCCTCAAGTTTTCTAAGAGCTCTTGAAACAGCTCCTTTATCTATACAATAATCAGATGCAATATCACTTTGGCTTGTTGTTTTTCGTTTATGTATTTCTAATAATACTGGTATTTGAAGACCTCTTAGATTTAAACCTTCTAGGTGTCTATTTAGATAAATTCCATAAGACCTAGATATTATAGAAACTAATTTGCCAATAGGGATTTCTGAAGAATCTATATCTTTAATTTTTTTATTCTCCATATTATCTCCTAAATATGGTAGCTAATAATATAATTTCTAATTTTGTTTAATTTAAAAAAAATATTCGTTTAAAAGTAATTTAAAGATTTATAATTTAAACATTAGTTTTTTAAATAGTAATTAAAAAATTAGTAACAATATTTTAATATTATTGCTATATTTATTATATTTTTAAAAATATATAAATGTTGTTATAGCAACTATTGTCTTAGCAACTATTTTTTTGTTTAAAATTATATTATACTTTTTTATTATTTTTAATTCCATTAGTCTAATTAAGAATTAATATTTTGATAATTTATTTATTTAGGTGATTTAATGTTAAATGAAGTATTAAAAGCTAATGATGAATTTGTTGAAAATTTTGAACCTGTATCTCTTGATCACTTACCTCAAAAGAAAATTGCTATTTTAACTTGTATGGATTGCAGATTAACTGGATTTTTACCTGATGCTTTAGGTATTGGAAGAGGAGATGCAAAAATTATTAGAAATGCTGGAAATACTATTGTAGGTGAAGATGCAATTAGATCTATTGCTGCTGCTATCTACTCTTTAGGTTGTGAAGAAGTATTAGTTGTTGGTCACACTGAATGTGGTATGGCTCATGCAGACCCTGCTAAAGTTAAAGCAAAAATGATGGAAATGGGTATTGCTGAAGAAGATATTGATGCTGTTGGAGACTTAGCTACTTGGATTGGTGCAATTCCTGGAGAAGAAAAAAATGTTTTAGAAACTGTAGAAACAATCAAAAACCATCCTCTAATCACTGCTGAAGTTCCAATTCATGGTCTTATAATGGATATTGCTACTGGTAAAGTTGATGTTTTAGTTAATGGTAATGAAGAATAATTTATTTCTTTATTATTTTTTCTTTTTTGTTATTTTTTATTAGTATTTTTGTTTTTTATTTTTATTTTTTATTCCTTATCTAATTTGATATGCTATTTTTTATAAGTCTATTTAAAATTAATAAATTATATATAAAATTAAATCTATAATTTATATTGTTGTTTATGTAGAGATTATAATTAGTTCTTAATTAATTGATTCTAAATAACTTAATTAACTAAGTCTTTTAACTAATTAAATTCCCTAATTAAATATAATTTCTTATAATATATTAAAAGGAGATGAAATCATGAAAATGTACTATGAAGATGATGTTGATGCTTCAGTTGTTGCAGATAAAACTATTGCAGTAATTGGATATGGGAGTCAAGGTCGTGGACAATCAAGAAACATGGCAGATAGTGGATTAAATGTAATTGTAGGACTTAGAGAAGGTGGAGCTTCTTGGCAAAAAGCTACTGATGATGGTATGAAAGTAGCTACTATTGAAGATGCAGCTAAAGAAGCAGATATTATTCATATTTTATTACCTGATGAAATTCAAGAAAAAGTTTACAATGAACAAATTGCTCCTTATGTTGAAGCTGGAAATACTATTTCATTCTCTCATGGATATAATATTCACTTTGGTTTAATTCAACCTCCTGAAGATGTAAATATTGTAATGTTTGCTCCTAAAGGTCCAGGTTCCAGAGTAAGAACTACTTACTTAGAAGGTTTCGGTATTCCTGGTCTCGTAGCTATTGAACAAGATGCTACTGGAGATGCACTTCAATTAGCTTTAGGTATGGCAAAAGCTGTTGGTTTAACTAGAGCTGGTGTAATTGAAACTACTTTCATTGAAGAAACTGAAACTGATTTATTCGGTGAACAAGCAGTTCTCTGTGGTGGACTTACTGCATTAATTAAAGCTGGTTTCGAAACTTTAGTTGAAGCTGGATATCAACCTGAAATTGCTTACTTCGAAACTTGTCACGAAGTAAAACTTATTGTTGATGATATTTATGAAAACGGTTTCGGTGGAATGTGGAAAGATGTAAGTAACACTGCTGAATATGGTGGATTAACCAGAAGAGACTATGTTATCACTGAAGAAACCAAAAAAGGTATGAAACAAGTTTTAACTGAAATTCAAGATGGTACCTTCAAAAAACAATTTGCTGATGAAAACTTAACTGATGCAGCTAACTTAAAAGAAATGAGAGTTGCAGAAGATAATGAAACTATTGAACAAGTTGGTACTAGACTTAGAAAAGCTTGTGGATTACAAAAAGATGAATAATTTTCATCTTTAACTTTTTTTATTTTTTATTATTTATTGTCTATTTTTTATCAATTTTTATTATTTTTTG
>JAKSUF010000172.1 GCA_024409145.1 archaeon
TTATATTCTAAATTTTTTTAAAATTAGGTTATATTAATTTTATATTTATTTAATTTGAGGAATTTATATGGCAAATAAATCTGATATTTCAAGAAATAAATGGATGTTAACTGGTAGTTTTGCTAAGCAAGGTTATGATTGGTGGTGGCATTCTTTTACTGGTGTTCATAGTGAAACTGGTGAAGAAAGACCATTTTTCATCGAGTTTTTTACTTGTAATCCAGCATTAGGTGGAAAAGAACCTGTATTTGGACAGTTACCACAAAATAAAGCTAATGGCATTAAACCTTCTTATTTAATGGTTAAAGCTGGTGGTTGGGGTGAAGATGCAAAACAATTACATCGTTTCTTTGGTTGGGATAATGTAAATCTTAAAAAAGGAACTCCTTTCTCTGTTGAAGCAGATGATTGTGTATGTACTGAAAATCACATAAAAGGTAGTGTAAAAGTTACTAAAGAAGAATCAGAAGCACATCCTGAATATATGTGTCAATGGGGAGAAATGGAATGGGATATAAAAATTGATAAGCAAGTATCTTTTAATGTAGGGTACGGTGCAAGTAATATTTTCCAAACTTTAAAGGCTTTTGAAATGTTTTGGCATGCTGAAGGTATAAAAACTATGTATGAAGGTTATGTAATTATTGATGGGGAAAAGTATGATATTATTCCTGAAAAATCTTATGGTTATGCTGATAAAAATTGGGGTAAAGATTTCACAAGTCCTTGGGTATGGCTTTCATCATGTGATTTAACTAGTAAAATCACTGGTAAAAAATTAGAAAACAGTGCTTTTGATATTGGTGGTGGAAGACCAAAAGTTGGACCTATAGCTTTAGAACGTCAATTATTATCTGATTTCTGGTATGAAGGAAAATCATATGAATTTAACTTCTCAAAATTTTGGAAAAATGTAAAAACAGAATTTGAATCTCATGAAACTGATACTCAAATTGTTTGGCATGTAGATCAAAAAGCAGGTAAATATAGAATGATTTCAGATATTACTTGTGAGAAAAAAGATATGTTATTCGTTAATTATGAAGCACCTGATGGTCAAAAAAGACATAATAGACTCTGGAATGGTGGAAATGGAGTAGGTGTCATTAAATTATATGAAGGTGACAAATTAATTGATGAAGTTGAAGCTAAACATATTGGATGTGAATACGGAGAATATGATCCAGAATAAAATATATTTTTACTGATTAAATTAATATAATTAAAATTTAATTTTTTCATTTAATAAGTTAGATTCAATAAATAGTTTTTTGTGTGGTTTTTTATGTTTATAGGGTTAAATGATTTTATTGTTTTAGCAATTGCATATGTTTATGTTATAATAATATTTATTTTATCTGAATTTGTTTTGGATTTACCTCCATCCATATCAAGAAAATTTTTACATATTATGGTAGGTAATTGTGTTTTTGTAATGCCTTTCTTTGCAAATCCATATAGTGCATTATTTATTACAATTCCTTTCACAGTCCTTACATTCTTATTAACTGAATACTCTCCAATAAAAATTAATAATTCAGTAACAAGTTCTGGCCATGTATTAGGTCTTCTTTATTATGCTGCAACTTGGACTGTTTTAATTATTTTATTCCCAATGAATCATCTTATTGTTGTTTCATTAGCTATTGCTGCTATGTGTTATGGAGATGGTTTTGCAGCAATTGTTGGAGAAAAATATGGTAAACATAAATATAATATTTCAGGAGATCAGAAAAGTCTTGAAGGTTCATTTGCAATGTTTATTGCATGTATTATCTCTTCTTCTATCATTATAGGATTCTTTAATTTATTTGGTTTCGCTAATGTTCCTTTTGATCTCTTAGTTATTTCTATTATAGCATTAGTAGCTACATTTGTTGAAGCAGCAACACCTAAAGGATTAGATAATGTAACTGCATGTTTTGTAACAGCTATCCTTTATATTGCATACTTCATGATTTTTAATGGAATTTCAATTTTACCTTTAAATTAAATTTGAATTCCATTTTTAATTTTAATATTGATTTATATTATTTTTTATATTAATTTTTTATATTAGTTATATTCTTAAATTTTATTTTTCTGGTTTATTTATAATGGGTGTTTTAATGAAGCGTTTTATTGTTATTGAAGGATGTGATGGGTCTGGTAAAGATACCCAAGCACGTTTAATTAAAGAAAAATATGAATCTGAAGGCTCAGTGATTATTCGTTCACATCCAGAATCTGATAATAGATATGGTCGTAAATCAAAAGAATGTCTTGAAGGTTCAGGTACTTTTAAATTTATTATTGCTACTTTATGTTATGGAATAGATGCAATAAGATCAATTATTAAGTATTATAAAAAAGCAGATACAGTAATTATTGTAAGATATACATTAGCTGTTGCTTATTTACCTAATTTAATTTCAAAACCAATTTATAAAATTGTCTGTTTTTTACTTCCTGTATCTGAATATATGTTTTATTTAGATATTTCACCAGAAGAATCTTTAGAACGTATTAAAAAGCGTGGAGAAGATGAAGAAATGTTTGAAAATTATGATGCTCTAGTTAAAACAAGAAAAAAAGCAGAAGCAGTTTTATATAATTGGAATGTTATCCCCGCAGATGAACCTTCAGATATTGTTTTTAGTAAAATTGAAAAAATACTTGATGAATTAGATTCTAAAAATAATTTAAAATAAGTTAAATAAATAAAAAATAAACATGTTATAATAATATTTAAGAATTAATAGAAAAAATAAAATTTAAGAATAAAACTAATATAAAAAATTAATATAAAAAAATAAGAATTAGTAAATATTAATTTATTAATTCATTTAATAAGTCTTCAATCTCTTTTTCATAATCTTCAAGACTTGTTTCATTTTTAATTAGATAATCTGATGTTGCAATAACTGTTCCAATACCAAATTCTAATTCTCTTTGATCTCTTTCTTTGAAGTCCTCATAATCTGATGAATCATCTTCTCTATTTCTTAATTGTAATCTTTCAAAACGAAGTTTCGGACTTGCAAATATAGCTATTGATACAAAATCATCAAAACTATTTTCAAATAATTCTACTTCATATGCACTTCTTATACCGTCGATTAATATGATTTTGGCATCAGTTTTTTCTTCTAATAATTCTTGAATTTTTTTAATAGTTAACTTAGCTACTATATATTGTCCCTGTTCTTCTCTTAATTTACGAGCAGTAACACCAACATCCGCACCTCTTTCAGCAGCTACTTCTCTAATACGGTCCCCCATATTTACAACAATAGCTCCTTTTTCTTGAGCTTTATCAAAGATTAATCCCTTTCCAGAACCTGGTAATCCAGTAACACCAATAACTTTCATTTTATCCCCATTTAACCTATTATTTTACTTTAATTTTATAGCAGCTAATGAATCTTTAAGATTTTCCTCATTTGAAAAATTATTAGAAATATTTTCTAAAAATTCAGTATTTTTATCTAAACCTTTTTCTTTAAATTCCTTAGCAATTTTAGTCATTAATGGTACTGCTCTTACAATATTATCTACAATAGTTATAGTAGACATTTTTGCAGTTCTTGATACAGGATTTAAATCAATAGCTATGATTTTTTTACCATTTTCAACTAAAACTTCTGCTCTATCCCCATCTTCAAGTGGAACAAGCATAACATCTGAAGTATAACTTCCATCTTTACTTGCAGTTGCTCTAGGACTATTTAAATTATTAATATATTCTAATTTTTCATCATTAGTTCCTAAAATTTCATCCCATCCTCTTTCTTTAAACATTTCAGTAATAATATTTACTCTTTCTTCAGTTCTATAAAATAAATTAATTTCAATCTTAGAATCTGTTGCTTTAGCAAGATTTATAATTTCATCAATAGCTAGTGCAGTAGTATTCCCATTTACAGATAATACTGGATTTTTTGCTAAAAATAAGTTTGCTACTGCAGCTTCACAAGCTTTTTTTGCAGTTTCAGTAGTTTTTTCACCTATTAAATAGTCAAAAGTTTCGCCTCTACCATGAGCAATCATTCCAGAATCAGCAAGGTAACCTTCTTTAAATGCATTTTTAATTTTATCTCTGAGTAATAAAGATTCATATCTTGGATGTGTTTTAGGTATCATATTATCATTTTCTTTAAATAATTAATTTTATTAATTTATTAATATTATTAAATATGTATTAATTTATTAGTAAAATTTATCATATATTTATTTTATAAGTA
>JAKSUF010000173.1 GCA_024409145.1 archaeon
TAGTAGGTTAAAAAATAGTTTTTTTTATTTTAGTTTTTTAGTAAATTATTTTTCAGATAGCTGATTAATATAATGATTAAAAGATAAAAGTGGTTACTTTTATCTCTTTAATTTTATTCTTTATTTTTTATTTTAACTTATTTTCGTCGTGTTTATTCTAAATTTAATTTAAGATTATTTGGATGTATAAATCCAGAGCGTATCATATGGTCTGCTAAAAGAATTGCAGTTGCAGATTCACTTACTGCTGTGATTCTTGGGCAGATACATGGATCATGTCTTCCTTTAATTTCAATAGTTGTATTTTCTTCTGTTTTTAAATTAATTGTTTCTTGGAGTTTTGAAATAGAGGGAGTTGGTTTTACAGCAATTCTAGATACTATAGGCATTCCATTACTAATACCTCCAAGAATTCCTCCAGATGAATTTGTTTTAGTTAATATTTCTTTATCTTCATTATAATAAAATTCATCATTAATTTCTGATGCAGATGCTAAGCTTACATCAAATCCAAATCCAATTTCCACTCCTTTTACAGCATTTATTTCCATTAATGCTTTAGCGAGTTCTCCATCAAGTTTTCCAAATATTGGATCACCAAGTCCTGCAGGCACTCCAATAGCTATTGTTTCAACAATTCCTCCAACTGAATCTCCTTCTGCTTTTTTCTTTAGGATTAATTCTTCCATAGCTTCTGCAGCTTCTAAATCTCCACATTTTACAGAATTTTTAGAAATATTTTCTTCAAGAGTATCAACTTCAGTACTATGTGCCATAATATCTCCAATTTGAACAACATGTGAAATGATTTTAATTCCTTGAGTAGCTAATAATTTTTTAGCTATTGCACCTCCAATAACATGTGCAATAGTTGTTCTAGCACTACCTCTACCTCCTCCTCTGTAGTCATAAGTTCCATATTTTTCCATCCAACAGAAATCTCCATGTCCTGGTCTTGGAGTATCTTTAATTGAGGTGTAATCTTTAGATTTTTGATTAGTATTATATACAACTCCTGCAATTGGAGTTCCATCTGTTTTTCCTTCAAATATTCCAGATAATATTTCTATTTTATCTGATTCTTTTCTTGATGTAGTTAATTGACTGGTTCCAGGTCTACGTTTATTAAGTTCTTTTTGTATATCTTCTTCACTAAGTTCTAAATTAGCTGGACATCCATCTACAATAGCTCCAAGAGCTTTTCCATGACTTGAACCAAAACTTGTAACTTTAAACATTTTTCCAGTTGTGTTCATATTATTCCTCTTAAATTAAGTATATTAATTATTATTAATTATTATATATTTAATATTTTTTAGTCATTTGAATGTTTTTATTTATGTTTTGTGTTTTTTAGAAAGTTTTTAATATTTTATTATATAAAATTTTCAATAAGAGAATTTAATTGAGGTCAATAATGGTTTTTAATTTAATTTTTAATAAACTTTTAGAGGAATATTCTTATCAAGGGTGGTGGCCAATTATTTCTTATGATGGAATAAACCCCACTAAAACTGGTGTTGTTAGAGGTTATCATCCTAAAAATTATGATTTTCCAAGAAATGATAATGAACAATTTGAAATTATTATTGGTTCAATTTTAGCTCAAAATACTTCTTGGTCATCAGTTGAAAAAGCTTTAATAAATTTATCTAATTTAGATTCATTTGATAGTTTTTCTGCTGATTTTATATTAAATTTGGCTGTTTCTGATGAGAATGCTTTTAAGGAAGCTATTCGGCCTGCAGGTTATTTCAATCAGAAATTTAAGTATCTTCAAAATATAGCTAATTTTTATATTGATTTAAATGGTAGAATACCTTCAAGAGATGAATTGTTATCTATAAAAGGTGTAGGTAATGAAACAGCAGATTCTATTCGTTTATATGCTTATGGTCAATCTGAGGTTATTGTTGATGCTTATTCAAGAAGAATTTTTTCTTATTTAGGTTTAATTAATGAAAAAGATAGTTATATTAAAATAAAAAAATTTATTGGATCTAATTTTGAAGGAGATTTTAAGAAGTATCAAGAATTTCATGCATTAATTGTGGAGCATGCAAAAAGATATTATACAAAAAAACCATATGGTTTAAGTGATAAAATATTAGTTGAATTTAAGAAATAATTATTATTTTGATTTTAATTTATTAGTTAATATTTAATTAGTTAATATTTAATTAGTTAATATTTAATTTATTAATTAATAATCAATTATTTAAATTTCAAATGGTTGTTATTCAGATATTTATTTTTATTTATACTAATTAGATTTTTAATGGAGTGAGAATATGGAATTTCCAGTAACTAGGATGAGAAGATATAGGAAAAATTCTAAGATTAGAAATATTGTTTGTGAAACAAAATTAAATAAAGAAGATTTAATTTATCCTATTTTTGTAAAAGAAGATTTGGAAGATGGTAAAAAAGAAGCTATTTCTACAATGCCTGGTGAGTATAGATATTCTTTAAATGATTGTGTTGAATATGCAAAAGAACTTGAATCTAAAGGTTTAAAATCAATTATTGTATTTGGTATTCCTTCTGATGATAAAAAAGATGAAATTGGTTCTCCTGCATTTGCTTCTGATGGTATTGTTCAAAGAACTGTTGCTAAACTTAAAGAAGAAACTGATCTTGTTGTTATAACTGATGTATGTCTTTGCCAATATACTTCTCATGGTCATTGTGGTCTTATAGAACCTAATGATGATACTGATTTTGGTGTTGAAATTTTAAATGATGAATCCTTAGAATATTTAGCTAAAACTGCTTTATCTCATGCTGTAGCAGGTGCTGATATTGTTGCACCTTCTGATATGATGGATGGTAGAATTCAAGCTATGAGGGATTTACTTGATGCTGAAGGCTATGAAAATACTATGATTATGTCTTACTCTGTTAAATTTGCATCATCTTTCTATGCACCTTTTAGAGAAGCAGCTTGCTCTGCACCTTCTGAAGGTAATAGAAAATCTTACCAAATGGATCCCGCTAATGCTCGTGAAGCTATTAGGGAAGCAGAACTTGATGTTATGGAAGGTGCTGACTTTTTAATGGTTAAACCAGCATTACCATATCTTGATTTAATTAAATCTCTTAAAGATCAATTTTTACTTCCTCTTGTTGCTTATAATGTAAGTGGTGAATATTCTATGATTTTAGCAGCTATTGAAAAGGGTTATTTAACTGAAGATGCAATTATGGAATCTTTATTATCTATTAAAAGAGCAGGTGCTGATTTAATTATAACTAATTTTGCACCTTATGCATTAGATCAATTATAGGAGGTATTGGGATGGAATCTAAAGAAATAGCTAAATTAGCTCAAATAGCTTCTGTTCTTGAAGTTAGTGGTTATCCTAAACCAGGTAATGTTCATAGGACTCGTAATTTTGATGATATGGTATTTGAAGATTTTATAATTAGTGGTGTGGTTATTGGAGAAACTATTAGGGAAGCTACCACACAAGCTAAATCTATAAATGGTAATTATGAGTCTGCTGAACTTGGTAGGTTTATTCTTGAAGCAGTCAAAGAAACTGATAAATGGATTGCTAATAATACAAACTTGGGCATTATGATGATGTGTGTTCCTATAGCATGTTCTGCAGCTATTAGTAATAGTTTTGATGAAATTCAATCAAATGTTGGTATTTTGATGGATAATACTACTGTTGATGATGCAGTAAATCTTTATGATGCTATAAATATTGCAGATGCTGGTGGTATGGGTGATCAAGAAGAATTTGATGTTATGAGTGAAAAAGCTAAAGATGAACTCAGAGCAAATAATCAAACTATGTTTGATGTTCTTAAAATATCTGCAGGTTGGGATAGGTTAGCTAATGAACTTACTTCATCAATGCCGGTCTGTTTTGATATTGGTTTCCCTACTTTCAATGAGTTAAAATCTGAATCAATTAATAAAGCTACTGTTTTGACTTTTCTAACTATTTTATCTCAAATACCTGATACTCTTATTTCAAGAAAATATGGGGATGAAGTTGCTCAATCTGTTTCTGATAAAGTCAAAGAGTTATTAACATTTAAAGATGATGATGATTTCTTAGATAAACTTAATGAATTTGATGATTATCTTTATGAAAATAAATTTAATCCTGGAACCACTGCAGATTTAACTGCTGCATCTATTTTCATTAGTTATTTGTATGATGGATTTTAAGTATGTCTAATATGACATACTATTTTTATTATT
>JAKSUF010000174.1 GCA_024409145.1 archaeon
GGTTGCTATTGAATTGGAGATGTCTTCTGGTGAAGTTATAAATTATATTAAAAATAATGTTTTGGAGTTTGATAAGGTAAGTTTAGCATATAATAGAGTTTCTGCTGAAGGAGATTTTTTAGGATCTGAAGAATCTTTTGATAATGGTAAAGAATCTTACACTATTTTAATTGCTCTTGATGGTGAAATTATTAGTGATGTTGTTGAGGTGGATTTAAAAGAATATGAAGATGATATTATAGAATTTACTCATTATCCTAAAGATGATTCAAAAAAATCTGTTTATATTGAAGTATTATAATTATTATTCTATTCTTTTTTCATAGTTTTATTAATAATTGCATATGGTGATATGTACTTGTTTATTATTTTAAATGTCTTTTTCACTATTATTTATTTAAATTAATTTTATGGTTTATTAAATTGATTTTTTAAACAGAATATGTGATTTAATAACTTATTTTTTTAATTATTTTCTATCTAATTTTAACTAAAATATTATTTTTATGATTCATAAATTAAATCCATTTTTTCAAGAGGATAATTTGTTTCTCTAGCTTTAACTTCAACTTCAATTCCTGCTTCTTTAATTGTAGCTATTGAATTAAGTCCACTTCCTGCAACAATTCCGAAATTATAATTGTCTACTTTTGCATTATAAACAAGTTCTCTAGGTTTACCTATTTTATAAATCGGAAGTCCATCTTTATTAATCTCCTTTAATATTTCTTCACTTTTATCTCTAGCAATATATGGGATTTCTTTAATTGATGCTAATAATTTTTTAGGGTTAACTTTTTGATTAATATTGCATAAATTTTTGAAGATAAAAATTTTATGAGGATCTATTGAAGATCCATTATATGAAATCATCTCAATAAAAAGAGGGGGTTTTCCAAGTTCAAGCAATCCTCCATATTGAGGTGTAGACATAATTCCATTATTAATTAAAATTCCATCTATAGACAAACTACAAACTGTAGCCAACCCAATTTTATCATTGTCTGTCGGATGGTCTAATAATTTATAATGTGGATTTATATGTTTTGGTAATTTATTATATGTATCTTTTATAATATCTAATGCTATATCAATATCTTTTTTATTTAAATAAGAAATATTAGCCACTATATTTCCTTCTTTAGTTTCATAATTATAATCTGTTTTATGAATTAAATTCCATGATCTAGAATTAACAAATGGGATCTTTTCATGCTTTATTTTTATTGCTTCTTTTAATTTATTTCCCATTTTTTCTATTGGTTTTAATTCTGAAAATTCACTAAACTCTTCTCCAGTTTTAATATCAATATTATAATCTAACTCTTGTGCTGCACAAAATGGGGTTACTCCACCAATAATTGAAAGTCCGCACATATTATCTGGTACATTAATTCCAAGTAAACTTTCTCCTTCTTCTCCTATAGCTAAAACTCCATTTATGCCTATTTTTTTTAAGTCATTAATTATTTCTTTTACTTTAGTTAATGCATTACTTGGAATTATTCTAAAGTTAGCAGGAATGTTCCCATTTCCATTATTTAAAACATCTAATACAGATGTCATGTCTTTTGCAATAAATGCATCAAGTGGAGTAATTGATGTCTTTTTATAAGAAATTAGTTCATTAAAACGAGTTGGGGAATAGTCTTCAATACTTACTAATCCTCCATATTGTGGAATTGAAGGTATCCCATTATTTAAAAGTATTCCATCTATTGTTGTTCCACAAAGTGTTTTTATTCGGTATGCTGATTTTCCATTAAGTTTGATTTTTTCTTTTTTAACTAATGGACTTACACAAATACCTGCCTTGAATACTTCTTTGATAACTTCTAATGATTTTGTATCTAATATATTTGAAGTATTTACAATAACTGTTCCAGTTTTTGTTTTATAATCTAAACTAGTTTGATAAATTTTTTCTTCGAATTTAGAAAATGTAAAATCAACTTGGTCATAAATTAAACCTTTTTCTAATTTATCTTTTCCAATATCTGTAATCACGCGTCCAGCATAACCTACTTTTTCACTGTAACCCTTTTCATCAAGGACTTGCATATGATAACGAACAGCACGTTCTCCTAAATTATATCCTTTATTTTTTAGTTCTTCTGCTATTATTTTAGCACCTATTGGGGTTTCATGATTATTTAATATTCTTAAAATTTCAATCATGCGGTGTTCTGATTCTGACATTTGATTCCTCAATTGTTTGATTTTATTATTTGAAAATCTGATTTTTTATTAGTTATAATTTAAAGGTTAATAATTTATGTTATAATTATTTGTTAAGTTTAATTGTTTATGTGATGATGGTTAAAAAAAATAATTGAATTATAAATTCAAGTATTTTTTCTGTTCATAACCGAATACTTGAACACGGTATTCGTCCCATTCTTTATATTTAGAATCTAAGAATGCATTGAATATGTGTTCTCCAAGAGCTTCTCTCATAAGTTCATTTTCTTCAAATGTATGGTATGCTTCCCAAAGACTTGAAGGTAAAGTTTTAATTCCTTGTTCTTCAAGTTCTTCTTCAGTTAATTCATAAATGTTTATTTCGTTTGCTTCTCCAGGGTCTATTTTATTTTTAATACCATCTAAACCCGCTTCTAACATAACAGTAAATGCTAAGTATGGGTTACAAGTTGGGTCTGGGCTTCTGTATTCAATACGAGTAGCTTTTCCTCTTGCAGCTGGTACTCTGATTAATGCGGATCTGTTCTGAAGACCATAAGTAATATATACTGGAGCTTCATATCCTGGAACTAATCTTTTGTATGAGTTTACAATTGGATTAGTAATTGCAGTAATTGCTGCAGAATGTTTTAATAAACCTCCAATGAACCACATAGCTTCTTGTGAAAGTCCTGTTTCACTATTATCATCTGCAAAAATATTTTCTCCATCTTTGAATAAGCTTTGGTGACAGTGCATTCCACTTCCATTTTCTCCAAAGAATGGTTTTGGCATGAATGTTACTCTGTAATCAAGACCATCAAAATCAGATATGTTTGCTACAATTGCTTTGATTGCTTGTTTAAATGTGATTACTGCATCTGCAGTTTTTAATGCATCATCAAATTTAAAAGCAATTTCATTTTGACCTGGACCTACTTCGTGGTGACTTGCTTCAACTTCAAATCCTAATTCTTGTAAGTTGATTGTCATTTCTCTTCTGAAATCAGTTCCTTTGTCTATAGGTTCAACATCAAAATATCCTGCAGTATCATGAGGTATTGGGTATCCTTCATCATCAGTATCAACAATAAAGAATTCTGGCTCTGGACCAATGTTATATGTGTATCCCATTTCTTTAATTTTATTTAAAGTTCTTTTAAGTCTTCCTCTTGGATCTCCTTCGAATGGTTTTCCATCAGGAGTATAAATATCACAGATTAATCTACAGGATGCAGATTCTTCTGGTCTCCAAGATAATGTGGAATAAGTGCTAATATCTGGTTTTAATACAAGGTCACTTGCATTGATTCCTACGAATCCATCAATTGAAGATCCATCAAATAAAACTCCATTTTCAATAATGTCTTCCATATCTTCTAGTTTACATGGTATTGATACATTTTTAGGAATTCCATGTAAATCTACGAATTGGAGTCTAATAAATTTGATATTGTCAGCTTTCATTCTTTCGATTAATTGAGCAATTTTTTCATCCATTAAATCAGTCTCCCTTTTATAAAGAGTAATTCATTAATTTAATTATTTTTTATAGTTTTATTATAAAATTAAATATTATAAATAAATAATATTGTGCATTTTTGTTTAATTTTGTATAAACTTAATTGCACGTATTTTATATATTATTATTTAATATTTTATTGTTTTATATATCTATCGGAAATACAGTTCCTATATGGATATATTATATTTTTTAATATTTTAATTTTATATATATTTTTATTGTTTTCATTATTTTTAAACTTTTCATTTGTATAATTTATTTTTATTTTTATATTTTTTATTAATATAAATGGCCCTATTTTTATATTGTTTTTATTATTTTTATAATAATATTGAACATTTTTAAATTTATCTTAGGTTATATATTTTTTTATATTTGTTTGTGGAGTTTTTAGCTATTTTTTTTAAATTTCGTATAATCCTTAATTTTGAATATTTTCTATTCTTTAACTATGTGTGGTGGATTATTATTATTTTTTATATTTAATTTTATTTAAAATGT
>JAKSUF010000175.1 GCA_024409145.1 archaeon
ATTATGAATTAATAGATTTATGAGTATAATTAATAATTTATTAAATAAAAATATAAAATTTACTAAAAAATTATAAAACTAATATAAAAAATTTACAAAACGAATTTAGAAGAACTAAACTTTTCTAATTTGTATAGACTTATAAAAATAAGAAATAAAGAAATAAAGAAATAAAAAAAGTAAAAAAAGAAAAAAATAATTAAAAATAACCTAAATAAATTATTTCTAATCAATTAACAAGAAAAAATAATTAAAAATAACCTAATAAATTATTACTTAACTAACAAAAAGACAAGTTTTTGGAAGTGCCTTATTTGATTTATAAAATGCTAAAATTCTAGTAAATGCATAATTATAAGTTCTAAAGTTTGCTTTTTTACTTCCAATTTTAACATAAGCAGGAGCTATCTTATGATTACAGAAATATGTATAAATAGATTTAGTAGCTTTTAAATAAGTAGTGCGACTATAGACTTTATTAAGTTTAGAACGGATATGCTTAGTAGAACTAACACTTTTAATAGTTATTTTACTAGTTAATTTCTTATTTTTTATATTCAAAATAGCTACACTCATTAAATAAGAGAATTTAGCACTAGAAACTTTGTATTTACCAACAGTAATAGAACTTGGCATTTTCTTAGAATGTTTTGCCATATACTTTTTTACAGTTACTGCTGCTTTAAGAATATCATTAAGAGAAACTTTTTTAGCAGTACTATTAATAAAACAATTTGTAAAGTTAAAATAATTTATAAGGCCGTATCTGAATAATCCAAAACCTGAAGCTCCACCATTAACTGCATTTTTACAATCAGTAGATAATGCACTTGCAGATAATTTTACTACATCATCATCTGAATTATAAGTTTGTAAACCAGTCCATATTTGAGCTTTTAAACTTGCTTTTACAAAAGTAGAAGTTACAGATTTAATCCAAGCACTACTTTGTTTATAGTTTCCTTTATAAGCCATAGGACAAATTATATCTAAATATTTAGATAAAGTAACAATATCTTGACCATAATAATATTTATCTGAAGAAATACTCTCAGGCATAACTGCAGCAGAAATTATTATTTCAGGATATTTATCTTTTAATTTAGTAACTACATCTTTAACAAAAGTATTAATAGATTCTACACTTTTTTCGTATTTATATGCAGTACCCGGGAAACGTAAGTAATCTAAATGAATACCTGCAACATTAGGCATAGCTGCATATTTTAAACATTCATTTATTTTTTTATTAAGGAAAGTAGTATCTATTACACCATTTTTAATAGGATTAATCCATCCATTATCATAGAATACTTGAACCCATATATGAACGTTAATACCGTTTTTTGTTGCATTAGCAATCCAAGAGTTAACATAAGATTCTGAAAATTTAGTATAAACATAATAATTTAAGAAGATTTGGTTAACTCCATACTTAGCAAGAGTAGCTAAATCTACAGATTCCATATCTGAAGCTTTAACCCAAACCACAACATTCCCTTTTGAATTAGTGTTAGTTGTAGAATTAGTAGTATTAATTGTATTATTATTTGTACTATTATCTACAACATCAGTACTATTATCCACATTACCAGTGTCATTAGTAGTACTATCAGTACCTGTATCATTACCTACATTATCAGTAGTAGTATTACCAGTAGTATTAATCTCATCACTACCAGTACTTAATTCCGCTTCATTAGAATTTATATTAGAACTATTAGAAATAGAATTAATATCATTTGATATAATATCTGAAGAAGATTCCTCAACTCCAATAGACCCATCTAAATTATTAACATTAATACCAATAATATCAGAACTATCATTAGCTGAAACTGAAGATATAGCTATACAAAGCATAAAGATAGTTATTAAAAGAACTAATAATTCTTTTCTTAGATTCAACATATAAACCTCCATAATTATTTAAAATAATATTAAAACATAATAATTAAAACATAATTAAACTATAGTTTAGTAATTATAGGTAAATTTAAAATTACTATCAGATTTTAAAATAATAGCATTGATTTATTTAAAAATATATAAAAATCTTAAAAAAATCTCAATATAATTTTTGATTTTTATTCTATATAATTATTAATAAAAATCAATAAACTAAGAATAAAAAAGTAAAAAATAATTAAAATATATTTAGTTAATTACTTTATATTTTTAGTATATTTACACTTAGGATAATTAGAACAACCCCAAAATTTACCAAATTTTCCAAATCTTTTAACAAGTTTTGAACCACACTTAGGACAAATCTTTTCAGAATTCTTCTTTTCACCATTTAAGTTTTTATTTTGAGAATTAAAACTATTACCTTCTAAATTTTTAACATACTTACATTTAGGGAAACCAGAACAACCTACAAATGGACCATATTTCCCATTATGCTTAACTAATTTCTTACCACACTGAGGACAAATATTTCCAGAATTGCCATTTTTAGAAGAATCCTCTTTATGATTAGAATCATTATATGAAGATTTACTATAATCATTTGAACCAAAATTATTCCTATTTAACTTCTCAATATAGTTACAGTTAGGATAATTAGAACAACCTAAAAATGAACCATATTTACCTTTTTTGTTTTTAAGAATTCCTCCACAATTTGGACATTGTTTAACTTTATGTAAATTAGATAATTCCCCATCATAATACCCCCCAAACCAGTTACAAATAGGATCCATACATTTAAATACAGATTTTTCAGTTTTATAATTCTGTTTTAGATGTATTTTTTTACCACAATCTGGACAATTAAGAGAGGTTTCAATGAAGTTATAAGAAGAATCTGAAGTATCATCTTTAATGAATTTACAATCATTATTAGAACATTTATAAACATTACCATTTTCACTTCTTACTTTATAAACTACACTACCACATAATGGACAGTATTCAATGTCATCTAAATCTTCTAATGAACCTTTAAAAAATGTTGTTTCAAAATGACATTGTTGATGAGAACATGCAAAAAAGCTACTCTTTTTTGTTACTATAAGAGTTATGTCCCCAGTTATACAAATAGGACATTTTAATTTTGTTGGGATTTTTCTTGTTTCATTTTTATTAGGAGACCATTCTTTAGAACCAAAGTCATGAACAATTAAATTATAATTATCTTTTTCAATTTCTCTAACAAAGATTGACTTTTTATTTTTAGGAGATAATAAATAAGTATGATTTTTAGTTCTAGTTAATGCAACATAGAATAATCTACGTTCTTCCGCAAAACTAAAATTTTCTTTATTTCTAATTACATATTTAAGTATTGGATCATCCTCTCTTTGATTAGGAAATCCACTATTTTTATTTTTTAAATTAATTAAAATCACATTATCTTCTTCTAAACCTTTAGATGAATGGATAGTCCTATAAGTAATATTAACTTTTGGATTTTTTAAATACTTAATTTTAACACATTTATCCTTATCGAATTCCCTATTTAAAAACTTAATTTTTGTATTTGATGCTGATTTAAATATTTTTGGAATTTCTATTTCTTCTTTAGATTTTTTCTCATATAAAAATGGATAAATATCATGCCTATTACGACCTAAAATTAAAATATTAACATCCTCAGGACAATGTGATATAATATCTTTAACAATTTGTTCTAATGCATAAACTTCTTGACTATTCTCCCCATATTCATAAATTTGTATAGGATTATGTATTTGAGGATATGCCTTTGAGTATAAACTTTTTTTAACTTGATTAGGATTTTTCATTATAAATTTACCTGAAACATCAATTAAATCTTGAGTATTTCTATAAGTAGATTCAATCCTCATAACTTTAGGATTTGGGAAATAATCGCTAAAATTGGAGAATAATGATACATCACAACCAGAAAACTTAAAAATTGACTGCCAATCATCACCTACAACAATAATTTTACATTTTAATTCATCTTGAATTGTTTTTAATAATTGATACCTAGTATAAGATACATCCTGATATTCATCAACAATTATATATTTATAGGATTTAGAAAATCCCATTTCTTGAATACTTTTAGATGCATTATTAATCATATCATTAAAATCAAGATCTTCTCTTTTATCTAAAAATTTTTGATAAGTTTTATAAATATCTTCAATAATATCCAGTAAAATTTCATTTCTTTTTCTTAGAAATATATTTTTTTCT
>JAKSUF010000176.1 GCA_024409145.1 archaeon
CAGTTAATGAATTGGGTTTGGGTCATGCAGAGATGATTGAATATGCATATCAAGTAGCTGATGCAATAGGAATTACTCATGGGCCTGTTCATGGGGAATATATGATTGATGAGAATGGTCCTGTTTTAATTGAAGTTAATTGCCGCCCATGTGGTGGTACTATGCCTGCAGAGTTTTTAGATAGGATTTCTGGTCAACATGAAACTGATAGTATCTTAGATTCTTACTTAAATCCTAAACGTTTTGAAGAATTAAGAAAAAGAAGATATCGTTTATATGCTCATGGTGTTTTAAAATTCTTCATAGTTCCAGATAATGTCCTTGCTGAATCTTCTCCGATGGAACATATTTCTAATAATTTAAAATCTCATTATAAAACAAAGTTAGATGTGATTGGTGAAAGTAAATTCTTTGAAAAAACCAAAGATTTATACACGAGTTTTGGTACTATTTTCTTAGTTCATGAGGATGGTTATTATGTCCATCAAGATCTCGAATATTTACGTAGTGTTGAAAGAGAAGCATTCTCTCAAGTTCTTAGTGATGGATCAAATAAACAATTGGTTAAAGTAGGTTCTGAATTGCCTGAGGATATTAAAAATGTTCTTAGTGCATTTGAAATATATGGAAACTCCTTATTTGTGACTGATTCAATTATTGAAGATATATCTTCTTTACAAATTCCTGCGGATCAATTAGATCAAGTTCCAGATAATTTTGATTCTGTATTTGTAAATCTTGATGATAGTGTGATAAATAAAAAAGATAATGATATTGCTTTATTGTTCTTTAATATTATTAATAAGGTTAATAGGGGTGGATTAATTTTTATTCCTGAAAAAACTTATCAGTATGTTGCATCTGGAAGAAAAGGTGTTGAAGCATTTATTAAAGCATTAGGCTTGAGAATTGAACTTCCTCCTTATGAACTTAAAAATGTTATAATTGCTTCAAAAACATTATAGAAACATTATAATTATCTGCTATTTTGAATTTGTTGTTATTTTATGTTTAAATAAAAAAACAGATTTTGTGGAGAATTATAAATGATTTAAAATATTTAAATAGGTTTTTTATTTTTTTTTAATCATTGTTCTTTTGTTATTCTTTTTTTATTTTAGTGTATTTTATTTTTTTATTATTTTTTCTTGTCTATACAATTATTTGATGTTGTGCTTTTTGTTTTTTATTTTAAGCATTTTAAATTGTTGTTTAGACAATTAAACGATTTTTAGACAAATATTTATATATTGGGTGCGACATATGTCATTTAAGTAAAAAAATAACTAAAATTATGATGTTATTTTTAGTAATTATTTATTAGAATTATTATTTATTAGAATTATTATTTATTAAAATCGTTATTCATTAGGTGGTATGATGAGACATATTGTTATTGTTGATTGTGACTCTACTGGTAGAAATTTTATTGATGATATTGTTCGTAAGAATTATAATCCTGTTGTTTTAGAATCAAAATTATTGAGTGACCTTTTAGGTTTTGATGAAGAAAATAGGTCTTCTAAAGAAGATTATAATTTTGATGAAGATTTTGTTTTAATTCATGAAGAAGATGATTATGAAGATACTCTTAATAAAGTTAAAGAGTTTGATCCTATCTTAGTTTTACCTGGTTCTGAAGGGGGTGTTACTTTAGCTACTAACTTGGCTAATGATTTGGGTTTGCCTTCTAATCCTACTGAATCTTTACCTGCTATGACTTTAAAAGATGAAATGCATAAAGCATTAGCTAAAGCTAATCTTCGTTATATTAAAGGAGAAGTTATCAAATCTGTTGACGAAGCTATTAAATTTTATGATGAAAATAATTTAAAGAGCGTTGTTGTTAAACCATTACGTAGTATGGCTTCTGCTAATGTAAAAATTTGTTTATCTAGGGATGAAATGATAAGTGCAGTTTCTGAATTCTTAGGTAATAATGGGCAGTTATGTGGTTCTATTGATGAGCTTCTTATACAAGAATATATTCAAGGGGAGGAATATATTGTAAATACTGTGACCTGTAATGGTAAACATAGAGTTACATTAGTATGGAAATATAATAAAGTAATGACCTCTGATGGTGCGATTATTTATGATTATTGTGAAACAGTTAATGAATTGGGATTGGGTCATGCAGAGATGATTGAATATGCCTATCAAGTAGCTGATGCAATAGGAATTACTCATGGGCCTGTTCATGGGGAATATATGATTGATGAGAATGGTCCTGTTTTAATTGAAGTTAATTGCCGCCCATGTGGTGGTACTATGCCTGCAGAGTTTTTAGATAGGATTTCTGGTCAACATGAAACTGATAGTATCTTAGATTCTTACTTAAATCCTAAACGTTTTGAAGAATTAAGAAAAAGAAGATATCGTTTATATGCTCATGGTGTTTTAAAATTCTTCATAGTTCCAGATAATGTCCTTGCTGAATCTTCTCCGATGGAACATATTTCTAATAATTTAAAATCTCATTATAAAACAAAGTTAGATGTGATTGGTGAAAGTAAATTCTTTGAAAAAACCAAAGATTTATACACGAGTTTTGGTACTATTTTCTTAGTTCATGAGGATGGTTATTATGTCCATCAAGATCTCGAATATTTACGTAGTGTTGAAAGAGAAGCATTCTCTCAAGTTCTTAGTGATGGATCAAATAAACAATTGGTTAAAGTAGGTTCTGAATTGCCTGAGGATATTAAAAATGTTCTTAGTGCATTTGAAATATATGGAAACTCCTTATTTGTGACTGATTCAATTATTGAAGATATATCTTCTTTACAAATTCCTGCGGATCAATTAGATCAAGTTCCAGATAATTTTGATTCTGTATTTGTAAATCTTGATGATAGTGTGATAAATAAAAAAGATAATGATATTGCTTTATTGTTCTTTAATATTATTAATAAGGTTAATAGGGGTGGATTAATTTTTATTCCTGAAAAAACTTATCAGTATGTTGCATCTGGAAGAAAAGGTGTTGAAGCATTTATTAAAGCATTAGGATTAAGAATTGAACTTCCTCCTTGTGAACTTAAAAATGTTATAATTGCTTCAAAAACTTCATAAGGTTATATAATTTTGAGTTTTATTATAAAATTGAATTTTATTATAAAACTTATATAATTTCTTTTTTTGGAGTTTATTGTTGGATTAATTAGTATATGTTTAAAATTTTTTAGAGGTGTTTGTATGATCGATAGTTATAAGGATTTTTCAAAAATTTATGATGCTTGTGGGGTTAATGAATATTCCTTGACTTTTGGAAAAAGTATGCTTAAATTCTTTAAGCAAGAACATTCTAATGAATTATTTAGTAATCATCTAGATTTCTGTTGTGGAACTGGTACATTATGTAATTTCTTTTATAATAATGGAATTAATACAAAAGGTGTTGATATTTCTGAGAATATGCTTAATGTTGCTAAAGATAAATTTCCAGAAATTAATTTTATTTGTAAAAGTGTATCTGAGTTTAATGATGGTTGTACTTATGATTTTATAACTTGTGTTGATGATGCATTGAATCATATTATTGGTGAAGACTTATTTGAGCAGGTTATAAGAAATGCTTCAGCTTTACTTCGTAGTGGCGGATATTTTATTTTTGATTTGAATAATCCTGATTCATTTAAGTATGATGAGTTTATTACTAAGGGTGTAAATGATAATTCAAAACTTGAATATTATATAACTAGACCTTCTGAGAATAGTATGAATTTTGATGTTAATTATTATGTTGGTGATGAGTTAATTTGGAAAACTTCTGTTTTTGAACAAATGTATTCTGTTGATTATGTAAAAGAAGTTTTAAAAAATGAAGGTTTCTCTGTTGAGTTATGTACAACTAATTTTTATGATGATACTCGTGAAATAAAATGGAAATATATTGCTAGAAAGATTTAATTACTTTTATATTCTTTTTTATTATTTTTTTTATTATTTTTTACTATTTCTTTTTTTATTATCTATTTTTACTCTATTTTTGTTTTAACTATTATTTTGATGATATTTTTTAATTTAAACTTATTTTAACTATTTTATTTTAACAATTTTTTCAAAAGATTTATATTATATTAATGAGTTAAATTTTATTATACTTAATTTTAATAGGGTAATTATGTTAAAAGTAAAAAATTTTTTTCAGAAAAAAA
>JAKSUF010000177.1 GCA_024409145.1 archaeon
ATATATATTCATAATTACTTCTATCGTAATTTTATTCATATTTAAGAGTCTTGAAAACCTCATAAATACAAGCTTTTTTATACCCCGTAGAATTTCTCATATTTAATTTGGAGTATTTGTCATTCGTCGTAGAATTTCTCATATTTAAAATGTACAATTATAGCCTCAGATTTAAGTAAAATTTTTCGTTAATTTCTAATCAAACATTGATAATTCCTAGCTTTTCTATTGATATTAGTTGTCGTAGAATTTCTCATATTTCATCGTAATTTTTCTCATATTTAAAATATGAAATATTTCTCTTATCGTAATTTTATTCATATTTGGGCACCCTAAGAAGCCCATTAATAAAGGGTTTTAGACATCACGTAGAATCTTTCATATTTAATTCTGGATCATTTTAGTGGTTTTTCTACAATCGTAATTTTTCTCATATTTAGTATTGCTAATACTTGCTCAATCCCTTTATTTATAACGTTTCTTCTACTTGCCTGTGGATAAGTAAGTTATCAACAGGTTTAGTCAAAAATAAGTCGTAGAATTTCTCATATTTCATCGTAGTTATTTTCATATTAGACCGTAATTTTTTTCATGATGTATTCGAAGAACTTCTCATAGTTAACGTAATTTAATTCATATTTAGCGTAAAATTTCTCATATTTGTATTCTGTAGCCCTTTATTTATCAATACTTCTTCTTCTCTAATTATTAAATATAAAGTATTATTTTAAATAGTATATTAGTAAATATATATACACCTATATTTTTTATAAAAAAATTTTTGATCAATTTAATATTAAATTTTTGATATTAATATTATCGAAAAAATTTTCAAAACTTTAATATGAATTTTAAACTTGACATATTCATATTTAAATGTATCATAGAAGTATGAATGAAAAAAATATTTTTTCATATTAACTTAAAAGGAAGTGCAGTATGCCTAAAAAAATTGATGAAGTAATAAGCGAAATGAGTGAAAATGGGGCATTGGGAAGACGTGTTGCAGGTAATGCACATGCTCAAAATTATGTAGAAAGAACAAGCACTGCTAATTTAGTCGTTAAATCAAATGACTTAATTCAAAAAGCAAGTTACGATCTTTCAACAACTGAACAAAGAATTGTTTTATCTTTAATTCAGCAAATTAAACCAACAGACCAAACAATTCCGCCAGTAGCTTTTACAGTAAACAACTTCTGCTCTATTTGCGGACTTACAAATGGTGGCGGAAATTATTTAACAATAAAAGATTCAATAAAAAGCCTTGCTGACAAGAGTGTTTGGGCACCTTTTATAAATCAAAAAGGCGAAAAATCTATGAAATTAATGAGATGGATAGAAAATCCTGTAATCAATATGGATACTAATGAAATCTATTTAAAGCTAGATGATATGTTGCAATCACAACTTTTGAATCTAAAAGATCATTACACAAAATATAATCTTCACTCTGTAATTGTTTTAAAATCTCAATATAGTATAAGACTTTACGAAATTTTAAAAAGTTATCAATTCCAAAAGAATGTAAAAATCAGTGTAGATGAATTAAGACAACACTTAACTGATGCAGAAGATATAAAAAAGAAAAAGGTTATTTATCCTGTATTTGCTGATTTTAGAAGATTTGTTATAGAAAGTTCAATAAAAGAAATAAATAAACTTACTGAAATTAATGTTGATGTTGAATATGCGAAAACAAGTAGAAAAGTTACAGATATAATCTTCACAATTTCAAGTAAAAAGCCTAAAGAATTATTAGAAGCTGCAGAAAAAGGAATCAAGAAGAATTCAAAACAAACTAGAGGCGAATATAACGATATGTATGGAAGAAGAATTACTCAAGAAGAATATGAAAATGCAAAGAAAGTAGATTTTTCAAGGGAAGAAAACATGTTGTTTAGTGATGCTCATGAAAGTTTGTTAACATATGCTGAAAATTATGGTAACAAACAAATATCTTTAGATGATATATAAAATTAAAATAATATATGCCTTAGAATCATTTAAATCGATTCTGAGGCTTTTTTAATGTAATTTAGTATAAATTATTGAATACATACAAAAAGAACCTCAAAAATGAGGTTCTTTAAATTATTAAATATTATTGTCTTTCATAAATTCTAACAATGCTTGGTTCGCTTTCGTTCCATTCAACGATTGCATTAAGTGCTTCACTAATTGCTCTTACTGGTAAGTAAGTTCTATCATTTTCAGCAAATGCTACTGAATCAAGTTTAACATCTTTTCCGTTAACTTTCATAATGTCACTTCCAAGAGTGATTTCAATCTTTGTATCTCCTCTTGCAATAACAACGTAGTTTGAATTCTTTTCAGACCATTCTACTTTTGCTCCTAAGTTTTCTGCAACGAATCTAATAGGAAGCATTGTTCTATCATTTCTAATTACTGGACAAACATCAAGGTTTTCTCTTTCTCCATCAACACTTGCTTCTGTTGCTCCAATATTTAGAGTAATTTCTCTATTTTTATAGTTAACTTGTACATCAACATTGCTTGCTGGTTGTTTGAATGAATATGTTCCATCTTCATTTAATGTTACTGGAACTTCATTTCCATTTTTATCTACTACCTTAACGCTAGCAACTTTTCTTCCTTCTTCAGGAACGATTGTTCTTGTTGAACCTTTCTTTCCTGTTCCAGTAATTTTTTCTGTTGTATCTTTAGTGTCTGTAGCTTTATATTTCTTTGAACCTCTACTAACTGGCGCTGGTTCAGCAGTAAAGTAATACAATATTGTAACTTGATCTATTTGCAATGTAATAAAACCATCAGAAGCTGTTTTATCAAAGTTTAAAACTTTATTATTTACATTAACTGTTTCATAAGCATTTTCCTCTTCATCCTCAAGTTGGATCATAGCAGCATATTTTTTATCAACTTCTAAAGCGTAAGTATCGTCGTCCTTTAGATCTGACATATTTACTGCTCCATCATCTTTTAAACCGTATATTTTAATAAATCTTTTTCCGGTTACTATATTAAAATTTGCAGTGTTTGTTGTGTCAGTTAAAGTAGCACGATTTCTTATTTGATCTATAGTTGTTCCTGCAGTAATAGGTAAAGTAATAGTTGCTGATTTAGTAAATATATCTTCAACAGTTGCTTTAATAACAACTGTTAATGTACCATCATCATTTAATGTTCCATCGCCCCAAATTGTTCCAGTTCCATTTAAAGATATAGTTGCGTATTCATCAAATTTATAACCACTTTTAGGTGATAAAACTAGTTTTTTATAAGCATCCCCAGTAGCTGTTAAGTCATATGCATTTGTTAGTTCTTCTTCTTTATACCATGATGATGTAGGAACATCAGATAATATATAAGGAGCATCTTCCTCTTCTTCAGCTTCATATTTTAATGTTTGAATATTTGTAGCAAGAACACCGCTTGAAATTATATTTACTTCAGAGATTGGTTTTAAAACAACTTTATATGTTCCTCCATAATCACCACCAGATATATCAATACTTGTTAATTTATCAGTTGTAATGGTAGCATTTATTTTAAAATCGCGGTTATCCAAATACTCCCATTCTGTATCAGAGCCTATAAATGTTTTAGTTCCATCAATTTCAAGAATGCTTGTATCTGTTGAGTCATATAGACATAACTTATCAGTATAGCAAAGTTTATATCCATTTTCATTAGCCCAAGCATCTTCTAAAGTGCTTGGCAAATCCTTAATAAAATTAATATTATTAAGCTGACGTGAAAATGCTGCACTAACTTCATTTATAAAACATGGAACGCATCCAAATACCATTACTAATGAAAGCATTAATGCCATAATTCTTTTTGTAATTTTTTTCATTATTTTTCCTTTCTTTATTCTCAAAATTTGTTTGTATTTTTCAATACTTTTATAAATAAAATAAAATAAAAAAAAAAAAAAAACACAAGGGGTATATCAATACTAATAATAAATATATGAATTCAAAAATTTTTATTTTTATATGATAACTAGAAATATCATATAAAAATAACTACTACTGCTACTACTGTTGCTATCGAAAACACTGAGATTTTCTAATAAAATAAATAATAACTAAAGTTATCATATAAATAAATATTGCTTTTAATGATAACTACAAATATCATTGATATATGATAACTTGAAATATCGTAAAA
>JAKSUF010000178.1 GCA_024409145.1 archaeon
ATAAGGAATTTTAAAAATAGGATAAAATTAAAAAATAAAATTAAAAAATAAATAAAAATAAAAAAAGAAAATTAATTAATTAAAAATACATTAATTAATCAATTTTAATCTTAATATCTAAAGCACTAGATCCTTTTTCATATACGAAAATAGGATTTATGTCAAGTTCAGAGATTTCTGGGAAGTCTAAAGTTAATCTAGCAACTCTAACAATAGCCTCTTTAACAGCATTTATATCACCAGGTGCTTCACCTCTGAAACCTTTAAGAAGTTCAATTACTTTAGTATCATCCATTTGCTCAGCAATTTCTGAACTTGTTAAACCTTTAGCCAATTTAAATGAAACATCTTCAAGTAAGTTTACAAGAACTCCACCCATACCAAATGCAATCATTGGACCAAATTGTCTGTCACGAATCATTCCAACAAGAACTTCTATACCAGAATCCATCATTTTTTGAACTTCTACACCATTTGGAACAATATCTGGATGAGCTGCTTTAGCATTAGCTATAATTTCTTTATAGACTTCTTCTGCTTCTTCTTTAGAACTAATACCTACTTTTACACCACCAATATCGGATTTGTGTAAAATTTTATCAGAAGCGATTTTAAGTACAACTGGGAAGTCCATTTCTTCAGCAAGAATTCCTGCTTCTTCTGGAGAAGTAGCTAATTTAATAGGTGCTGCTTCAATACCATATGCTTCAGCTACAGCATAAGCTTCACTACCTAATAAAGTATCTCTTTCTTCAGATTTTACTTTATCAAAAATAGCTTCAACAGCTTCTTTATCAACATCATTAACATCATCTACAGGACTATCATATTCTCTTTCTTGAACTGCTGCAAATCTTGCAAGATAGTCAAATACTTTAACTGCAGTTTCTGGGAAAACATAAGTTGGAATTCCATTATCTCTGAGTAAATCATTAGCTTTATTAAAAGTTGGACCACCCATATTTACAGCAATAACAGGTTTATCAAATTCTTTTGAACCTTCAACAAGAGCTTCAGCAATTCCATCAGCATCAGCAGATGCAGTAGGACAAACCATAACTACAAGACCATCCACATCATCAGAATCTAAAACAATTTCTAAAGATTCTTTATATCTAATAACTGGAGCATCACCTAAAACATCAATAGGGTTTTTGATACTACCTTCATCAGGAACAGCTTCTTTTAATCTTGCATTAGTTTTATCATCAAATTTAACAAGATCTAAACCATGTCTTTCCATTGCATCTACAGATACAACTCCTCCACCACCTGCATTAGTAATAATTGCAAGATTACGTCCAGTAGGTAATGGACATTTAGAGAATGCTAAACCAACATCAAATAATTCATCCATAGTAGTTACTCTGAAAACACCAGATTGTTTAAATGCAGTATCAAATGCAAGATCACTACCTGCTAAAGCACCAGTATGTGAAGAAGCAGCTGCAGCACCTGCAGAACTAGAACCAGATTTTAAGATAATAACTGGTTTTTTATAAGATACTTTTCTTAAAGTTCTTACAAAGTCTTCATCATCAGTGATAGATTCTAAGTAACAAATAACAACAGCAGTGTCATCATCATCTGCAAGGTATTCTATTAATTCAATTTCAGTAGTTCCAGCTTTATTACCTAAACTTATAATTTTACTAAATCCAATACCTGCAGTTAAACTCCAGTCAATGATAGCTACCATCATAGCCCCACTTTGTGAAATAAATGCAATATTACCTTTTGAAGGCATAACTTGTGAGAATGAAGAATTAAGAGGAGTATGGCAATCAGTAGTTCCTAAACTATTTGGACCAATAAGATTCATATCATATTTTTCAATATATGAAACCATCTCTTCTTCCATTTTTACTCCTTCCCCTCCCACTTCTTTAAATCCTGCTGTGATGACTACTAAATTTTTAACACCGAATTCACCGCATTCTTTAACAACAGGATTTACAAATTTAGAAGGTATAGAAATAATTACAAGATCAGGGACTTCTGGCAAATCAGAAACATTTTTATAAGCTTTTAATCCTTGAACTTCATCATCTTTAGGATTAATTGGATAAACTTTACCTTTAAATCCATCATTAACAATATTATCTAAAATAATATACCCTACTTTTCCTTCAGAGTTTGATGCTCCAACAACAGCAACAGAATCTGGTTTAAACATTTTATCTAAATCAGGCATAATTTAACTCCTTAATTCATACAATTAAATTAAAATTAATTTATCATAATTTATAATGATAAATAACTATAATTATTTTTGTTAAAAGGTACTTTTATAGTTTCGCATGAAAATACCAATTAGTTATTATTAAAACAATATAATATATATAATTAACTGAAAAAATATGAAAATAATTAAAAAAAATAAATAAAAAAGAAAAAACTAATAAAAATAAAAAAAGAAAAGAATAAGTAAAATACTAAATAAAAAAAGATAAAATAAAAAATATTTTAAATTAATCACTTACTTCAATACCTAATTCCACAAGTTTATCTCTAATTTCGTCTGATAAATCGTACTGTTTTTCAGCCCTAAGTTTAGATCTAACATCAGCTATAATATTTAATAATTCAACATCATTACCCGAAGAACTAGATGAATTATCATACTTTAAGAAATCAATACCTAATATTTGACTAACATCAGCAAACCAATGTTTAATAGCTAAAAGGTCTTTAACATCTAAATCAACATCTTTAAATGCTTTAATAAAACTGAAAATAGCAGCTATAGCTTTAGGAGTGCTGAAATCATCATCCATACTATTAAAGAACATATCAATATGTTCTTTTAAAGTAGAATCAATATTACCATAATCAAACTTAAGTAATTCTTCTCTAAGTTCACTGTCATCTAAACTAATCAAATATTCAAGATTTCCAGTTAACCCAGGATTTATTTTTTCATCTAAATTAGCTATAAATTTTCTAATATTTTCTAAATTCTTTTCAGCTTGATGTAAACTTACTTCACTAAAATCAATAGGACTTCTATAATGAGTTGCAAGAACAAATAAACGGAAGGTTTCACCAGAATAATTCTTTAAAAGATCCCTAATAGTGATAAAATTACCCAAAGATTTAGACATCTTTTCACCATTAACATTTAAGAAACCAGTATGCATCCAATATTGTACAAGAGGTTCTTTACCAGAAACAGCTTCCATTTGAGCAATTTCAGCATCATGATGAGGAAATATTAAATCTAAACCTCCACCATGAATATCATATTGCGGTCCAAAATATTTTTCAGTAATTGCAGTATCTTCAATATGCCAACCAGGTCTTCCAGCACCCCATGGAGATGGCCAAACAGGTTCTCCAGAATATTCTGGAGCTTCTCTATTTTTCCATAATGCAAAATCATTAGGACTTTTTTTAGAAGAATCTACATTAATCCTATGAGTTTCAAGCTCATCAATATTACGATTAGCCAATTTACCAAAATCTGATTTTTTAGCAACTTCAAAATAAACACCAGTTTCAGTAGCATAAGCAAATCCTTTATCAATTAATCTTTGAATTTGATCAATAATTTCATCAATATGATCAGTAGCTCTTGCAAAATAATTTACTGAAGCAACATTTAGTTTAGCCATATCTTCAATAAATCTTTTTTCAAATTTTTTTGCAAGTAATTTAGAATCTACATTATTTTCTTTTGCACGATTAATAATTTTATCATCAATATCAGTAATATTTTGTAAATAGAAAACAGAATATCCTTTAAACTCCAAATATCTTTTAATCATATCAAATGAAATATAAGTCCTACCATGACCAATATGAGCATCATCATAAACAGTTGGACCACAGACAAAGAGTTTAATTTTATCAGTAAATAATGAATACAAATCTTCTTTTTCTCTTGTCATTGTACTATAAACTTTCATTTTATACCTCTTTTGAATAATAATAAATTTTATATAGATATAAATTTATATCAATATAACTTTTAAGCTGTTGCTTCACTTTTTCTAACCCAATAATGTCACTGCACACATCAGCTATTAAATCATTAGACGACACTATTGTCTTGCTCTTCTCATCATCAAACAAACTATATCCTTCTTTGTATCACAAATACTACAATGAATCGACTTTGA
>JAKSUF010000179.1 GCA_024409145.1 archaeon
TTTTAGAAAGATTTATATACTTTAAGTAAATTAAATTTAATTAAACTTTTTATTTGCTTTTTGTGAATTTAAGGTTGTAATGAGTGAATTTAAATCGAGTGAACTTTTAGATATTTAATAAATATCTAATTTTTCAATATTGCATATAGTGAGGTGATAAAATCTCGATTAGTAAAAAAGCCTTTTTTATTTCATTATTGGTTCTTTTATGTATCTCTATAGGATCTGTATCTGCTATAGATGATTCTGATATTGGTCTTAGTTCTGATAATGTTTTAAATTATGGTGGTGGTAGTGATCTGGTTATTGGAAGTTCAGATGCTTCTGCGAATTTGGAAGTTAATTCTGGTATGGATAATAGTTCTTCAAGGAATATAATATCTGCTAATAATCAAAGTGATGTTGGTGTCACTGATTCGTTAGGTACTTCGGAAAGTAGTTCTCTTCAGAATGATACTGGTGTCTTTGCTCTAAACACTACTAATAGTTCAAATAGTTTAAATAGTTCAAATGTTGTTGTAAGTACTAAAACTGCAGATACTGTTAAGAAAGTTACTATTGCAAATATTATAACTTCTGCAAGTACTTTTAAAAATTATGTTTTAAAATATAATGAGTTACCTTCAAGTGTTGATGTAGGTAGTTACACTGTATCTGGAAGTCAATTTAGTTATTTATTAAGTATGGCTGTTAAGTATCTTAATAGTGGTAAAAAAACTAGTTATCAGATAACTATTAAATCAATAGCTTCAAAGACATCATCTTATTCTATTAATTATAATGTTAAGAAATCTTCTTATCTAAATTTAGCTAATAAAGTTATTTCTTCATGTGATGATGATGGTGCGGTTTTAGCTTATGTTGTTGTAGGTAGTAAAAAGGTATCTTTTAAAGTTTATACTTATGCGTTGGCTAAGTGTTTGGTTTTCTATAAGTCTAATAAATATTTGCCGAATACTTGTTTATTGGAAAGTGATGTTTTTGTTAAAAAGGTTACTGTTTCTCAGATTATAAAAAAAGCTGTAAGTTTTAAATCTTTTGTTTTAAAAAACAAAAAATTACCTTCATATGTTGTTTTAGGAAATTATAAATTAAGTTCTCCACAATTTACTCATTTGATGGCGATGGCTATTAAATATGTTAATGCAGGTAAGAAACTTAGTACTAAAATAAATGTATGGGCTGTAGATAATAAGTCTGCAACTTATAGTATTAGTAAGACTGTTTCTAAAGCATCTTATGTTAAATTCGCTACTAAACTTGTTGATTATCATACTCTTCCGAGTTATATAACTGTAGAGTCTAAAAAAGTAGATTATAGATCTGGAGCTTATGCTTTAGCTAAATGTTTAGCATTCTATAAAACAGAGAAATACTTGCCGAAAACTTGTTTAATTGAAAGTAAAGTGTTTGATAAGTCTGTAAAAAGTACTTTTACTTTATCTGAAGTATTATCTGCTGCGGAAACAATAAAATCTAATGTGGATAAAAAACATTGTTTGCCTGCTTCTGTAAATGTGGGTGGAGTTTCATGTACTACTGTTAATTTCCTTCATATGATGTGTGCAGCTCTTATAGATATTAAAAATGGTAAAACTTCTTCAGTTTATTCTGTGAAATCTATTAAAGATCCTGAATCTAAGATTGGAGATTGGGTTGTTACTACTGCTTCAAAAGAAAAATATTTAGATTTATATGATCGTGTTTATAACTACTTGAATAAGAATGGTCAAGCACCTAATTATGCTAGTTTGGATGGTGAAAGAGTAGATTATTCTTTATATACTTATGCTTTATCTAAAATCTTAGTATATTATAAAAACAATAATGTTTTAGCGAATAGTTGTGGTTTTGATGATAAAGTATTTGAAAGTTATAGTTCTTCTATAAATAAAGACAAAATTACTCATATCTATTTAACTACTGATAATATTAAAGATGAAAATACAGATAATGCAATGCTTAATACTCTTAAAAATACCTTAACTAAATTGGGATATACTGTAACTATTGTTGGTGTTGGTCCTAATATGCACAATAAAGCAGTAACTGAAAAAGGTTGTAAAGGTCCTAATTCTTTACTTGTCTGTTGCTTTGGTGGTGTAGATGTTGGTTGTATTGAGGAGTGGTCTGGTGTTAATAAACCAGAATATAATATTACTCCTTGGTTTTATAAAGAGTTAAATGGTGCAAAAGTTTTATCTGTATTTTATTCAAGTCCTTATGGAAAATGTTCTAACATAAATTCAAAAATTGGACGTGCATGGGATGCGGAATATGGGTATGCTTTAGATGATCCTGCACAATTTATGGAAGATTATGGTATCAGTTATATTCAAACTGGTGATGTTGGTCGTGTGACTGATATTTTAAAATCAATGCTTAGTAAATAATTTATTTAAATAATTTATTAAGTACTTTCTTTTTTTATTTTTTATTTTTTATTTTCTTTTTTTATTTTTTTTATTTTGTGTTGTCAATTTTATT
Organism: archaeon; assembly: GCA_024409145.1. Classification (GTDB taxonomy): domain Archaea; phylum Methanobacteriota; class Methanobacteria; order Methanobacteriales; family Methanobacteriaceae; genus Methanobrevibacter. The sequence continues at coordinate 2,488 of JAKSUF010000179.1, forward strand.
TTATGAATATTTTCTTTTATTTATAAACTATTAAAATTATTGATTTTTCAGTTAATTATTCTTATATTTGTATTCTTAATTATCTTAAATATTTGTCGGATATGTCATAATATTAGATAAGTTTATATATTCTTTTAAACAAATATATTATTACATCTAGATGATTAAATCATTATATGTAATTTTAAAAAGTTTTTATGTTTAAAATACTACTTTTTTAAATTTTTTATTCTGATTTGATTATATAGCTATTGTTAATGGCCAAATAAAGAAATTTTATTAATTTAAACTTTTTTTATTGGTTATGTGAATTTTTTAATAAATTTATGGAGGATTACTTATGGTAGAAGAATATGAAGAAACTCAAGAAATCCAAGAAGTTGAAGAAGATGAGGATGATAACTTACCTTTTGCTAAAGCAGAAGTTGTTCGTTTAATGAAAGAGCATCTTGATTCTGATAAAATGATTAGGGAAAGAGTAAAAGTAGAAATGAACAGATTCTTGGGTGATGTATTGAAAAATGTATGTAAACAATTAAATGATTATCCTTACACTACTGTTGAGTATGAAATGCTTAAAGAATCTACTTATCCATATACTAACATTGAAAGAATCAACCAAGAAAAAGAGAGAATTTTATTACACTTAGATGCTATTAAAGCAGATTGTGATGCTTTATCTATGGATGTAAGAAGAACTCTTAAATTAAAAGATGTTGTTGATGAAGATGACTTTGCACCATTAACTTCTGGTGGAAGTATGGATGAAGATGAAGAATAATTTCTTTATCTTTTTATTTTTTTAACTTTTTTTTAGTTTAATGATTAAATTTTAGTTTTTTAATTAATTTTATCTTTGATTTTTATTTTTTAGTTTTTTTAGTTTTTTAGATATTACTATTTAATTTATTTAATTTAATTTCTAAATGGTTAAAATAAGTTTGTTATTTTAAAATATTAAAAAAGGAATGTTTATTGATTTTATTCATTGTTTTCATCAATTACAACATATCCAGTTTTTAAATTTTTTAACTCTTCTTCTGTTAATGGTTCACTTTTTGCATGAATATCCATGATTTTACTTTGTCCAAATGGATCTTCAATTAAAAGAAGAGTTTTCATTTCACCATTTAAAACTTTTTCAATATTATTTAAAAGATTTGTTCCATTTTTTTGAGATAATTCGTCTTGGAACATTTTTAATGCTCGTTCTGTAGCTTCTTTAAATCTTATGAGAACTCCTTCTACATTTGAGATATATCCTTCAGATTTTGGCCCTGGTTCTACTTTAATTCCAAGTTCTGGTAATGAAACAGTAGATGTTTGGGAACGAACTACTCTTGAAGATAAGCTTTCTTTACTTATTTCAAGTGAGTGTTTCGCTGGATCTTTTTGTTCAACACACATAACATCACTGTGTCTAAATCCACATTTATCACATTGAACAAGAGATTCTACAACTTCTCCAAAATAAGCTACTTCATGAGTTTGAGTAATTGAAATAGCAGTATTCTTACCTCCACATACTGGACAATCTATTTTCATTTTTCCAATTACATTATCTTCCATTTTATATCTCCATTCTTAACTTAAATAATTTAATTAACTTAATTAATTTAATTAACTTAATTA
>JAKSUF010000018.1 GCA_024409145.1 archaeon
TTTTGTTAATTCTTGGATATTTTTATTTTTAATCTTAAGTTTTTTATATAATAAAAAAACAATATATTATTGTTATAGTATATTTAATTATTATATCCATGATTTTCTTAAAATTATATTATTGAATTAATCATTGATTGCTTTTTTAATATTATGTTTATATGTCAAGATTAAATCACTAATTATTGATATGGAAGTTGATATTAATGTTACTTGAAGTTAAAGATTTAGTTGTTGAAGTTGAAGGTAAACGTGTTTTAAATGGCGTTAACTTATCTATTAAAGAAGGGGAAACTCATGTGCTTTTAGGTCCTAATGGTGCAGGTAAAAGTACTTTGTTTTTAACTATTTTGGGATTCCCTAAATATGATGTAATTAGTGGGTCTATTATTTTTAATGGGGAAGATATTACTAATTTAACTACTACTGAAAGAGTTCAAAAAGGTATGGGAGTTAGTTTCCAAAATCCTCCTGCTATTAGAGGGGTTAGTGTAAGAGATTTGTTAAAATTTGAATGTGGTCAAGAACCTAATGAAGATTTAACTCCAGAAATGAAAAAATTAGCAGATAAATTAAAATTTAGTGATGAGTTTTTAGATAGGGATGTTAATAGAGGATTTTCTGGTGGTGAAGTAAAAAGATCTGAAATTCTTCAATTACTTGCTCAAAAACCACTTTTCACTATGTTTGATGAACCAGACTCTGGTGTAGATATTGAAAATGTTGAATTACTTGCAGGACAGTTAAATGTATTATTAGATAAAGATAAAAAACCAGCTCAAAGAAAAAGAGCAGGGTTACTTATTACTCATTTAGGTTATATTTTGAATTTTGTCACTGCTGATAAAGCTCATGTTTTAATGGATGGAGTTATCGCTTGTTCTGGTGCTCCTGATGAGGTATTAGAAGATATTAGAAAAGAAGGATTTAAAGGATGTGTTGATTGTGCGCAATGTGGCTCAGGATGCAGCGAAAGCTAAAAATAAAAAAGCAGCTTTAGGTACTGATGTTGTTATTGAAAATTTTACTCAAGAAGATATTAATGCATTTGATGTTATTGATGATTTAAAAGATGTTGATAAAAGTACTCAAAAAGCATTTTTAAAAGTTGGAGTAGATACTAACTCTGAGGAACGTGCAGGTTCTTTTATTCAAATGGATCAATCAAATATATTTTCCCACTCAATTTCTGATTCTATCGAGCTTATGAATTTAGGTGTAGCATTAGATAAACATTCTTGGTTAAAAGATTATATGTGGAATGCAGTAAAACCTGATGTTGATAAATATACTGCTGAAGCTGCTCTTTTTGAAGCAGAAAAAGAAGAATATAGTGGTTATTTTGTAAGGGCTTTACCTGGTCAAAAAGAAATATTCCCAGTACAAGCTTGTATGTTTATTGCAGATCAAGATGTAATGCAAACTGCACATAATATTATTATTGCTGAGGAAAATTCTGAACTTCATCTTATTACTGGTTGTGCTACTGGTGATGATATTTCATCTGCACTTCATGTAGGTGTTTCAGAAATTTATATTAAACCTGGTGCTAAAGTTACTTTTACCATGGTTCATAATTGGGCAGAACAAGTAGAAGTACGTCCAAGAACTGCTATTGTTCAAGAAGAAAATAGTACTTATATTAATAATTATATTTTAACAAGTCCTGTTAAATCTATTCAATCTTATCCTACTACTTATTGTAATGGAACTGGTGCTAGAGCATTATTCCAAAGTATTCAAAGTGGTACTAAAGAATCTATTATTGATGTGGGGTCTAGAGCTATTTTAAATGCACCTGGAACTAGTGCAGAAATTATTTCTCGTGCAGTAGCTAATGATGAATCTAGAATTTTATCTAGAGGTCATTTAGCAGGTAATGTTCCTGGTGTTAAAGGTCATTTAGAATGTCATGGTTTAGTTTTAGATGATAATTCTTCTATTTATGCTGTTCCAGAACTTGAAGCTAATGCAGCTAACTTAGAAATGTCTCATGAAGCAGCTGTTGGTCAAATTGATGAAGAAGAAATTTATTATCTTACTTCTAGAGGTTTAACTGAAGAACAAGCAGCTTCTATGATTGTGAGAGGTTTCTTAAGTATGGATATTACTGGTTTGCCTGATGAATTAGCTGCTGAAACTCAAAAAATGATAGATATGAGTCTTGAAGGAATGTAATTTATTCCTTTATTTCTTTCATTCTATTTTTTATTTTTAATTTATTTTTTGTAGTTTGCACAGTATTACTAATTTTTACTAATTTTTAGTAATTTTTTAAGTTAATTTTTTTAGTTTATTTTATCATTTTTAATAGAGTATTATTAAATTATGTCTACTTTTTAATCATTTATCTTTTAATTTTAATTTTTAATAATTATTGAAAAAAAAGTATTATAGTATATAAATTTTTTCTCTTAAAGTTCTAAGTAACCTTTATATTTATTTTAATTAATATATTATAATAGTACATTAATGTTAAGCTGAGCTAGCTCATTGACGTACGATGATTTGATTATTAAGATGTCGATTTAAAATTTTTGATTTGGTTTTTTATCGTGTCTTAATTTAGATTTGAAAAACTTTTTTAAAAAAGAATTTGATTGAATTAAAATTTAAAAGGTTTTTTGATTTGTATCTTTTAAGTTTTAAAAATCTTGGATTTTATTCAAGAAGTCTATTAAATTTTTATTTAAAATTTAATAGGTAAGTTGAAATATTATGATCTTATGTTAAACTTAATTTTTTAATCTAAAAACACTTCTAGGTTAGATTATTTGTAATTTTTATATTTATTTTGATTTGGTGAATATAAAAATTTCATAAGTGATGAATATTTGAACTAAAATTAAATATTTGAATTATAGAGGAGGATTAACTCTATGTCTGATGATATAAAAATTGTAATGTTTTGTTGTAACTGGTGTTCCTATGGTGGAGCAGACACTGCAGGTACCGCAAGAATGCAATACCCACCTAACATTCGTGTTATTAGAGTAATGTGTTCTGGAAGAATTGACCCTCAGTTTGTTTTAAAAGCATTTAGAGACGGTGCTGACGGAGTATTCGTAGCAGGATGTCACATGGGTGACTGTCACTATGATGCTGGTAATTATAAACTTGACAGAAGAATGAGATTAGTTTATAAATTAGTTGAAGATATGGGAATTGGAAAAGAAAGAGTATACCACGACTGGATTTCTGCTTCCGAAGGAGAAAAATTCAAAAACGCTGTTACTATGATGGTTAACAGAATTAAAGAATTAGGACCTTGCCCATTAAAAGGACAATTAGATGCTGAGGCATAAGTTAATTGGAGGAATTATTTATGGCAGATAAAACTAAAGTAGGAACTATGTGGCTCGGAGGATGTTCTGGTTGTCACTTATCTATTGCTGATTTCCACGAATCTTTATTAGATGTTTTAGAATTAGCTGATTTTGAATTTTCACCTGTATTAATGGATACTAAATACGATGAAGTACCTGAATTAGATGTACTTATTGTAGAAGGTGGAATCAGAAACGAAGAAAACAGAGAATTAATCGAAATGTTAAGAGAAAAAGCTGGACTTGTTATCGCTTACGGTACTTGTGCTGCTTACGGTGGTATTCCTGGTCTTGGAAACTTACACACTGTTGATGAATTAACTCAAGAAGCTTATATCGATTCTCCAAGTACTTACAACGAAGAAGGTATCATCCCTAGTGAAGATGTACCTGCTTTAGAAAGTAGAGTAAGACCACTTGACCAAGTAATTGATGTAGACTTAATGATTCCTGGTTGCCCTCCAAAATCTGATGTTGTAGCTCAAGCTATTCTCACTTTATTAAAAGGAGAAACTATTGAATTACCTACTACTAACCTTTGTGAAGTATGTACTAGAGAAAAACCACCTGCAGGACTTGCTATGGACTTCATTAAAAGACAATTTGAAGTTGGTAAACCTGAAGATGATTTATGTTTAATTGCTCAAGGTTTAGTATGTATGGGACCTGCTACTGTTTCCTTATGTGGTGCACAATGTCCATCTATTGCAATCCCATGTAGAGGTTGTTATGGACCTACCGCAAAAGTTAACGATGCTGGTGCAAAAATGATTTCTGCTATCGCATCTGACTATGGTGTTAGCGAAGATAAAACTGTTGATCCTGAACAAGTAGCTGATCAATTAGATGATATTGTAGGTACTTTCTACACTTACACTTTACCAGCTGCTTTAGTTCCTGCTAAAATGCAAAAAGGAGGAGAATAAATATGGTTAAACTTACTATGGAACCTGTAACTCGTATTGAAGGTCACGCAAAAATTACTGTACACCTTGACGAAGCAGGAAATGTAGAAGACACTAGATTACATGTTATGGAATTCAGAGGATTTGAAAAATTCTTACAAGGTCGTCCTGCTGAAGAAGCACCTCGTATAGTACCAAGAATCTGTGGTATTTGTGATGTACAACACCACTTAGCAGCTGCAAAAGCTGTAGATCAAATCTACGGTTTCAAAGATGAAGAAATCTTACCTGCTGCTTACAAAATGAGAGAATTAATGAACTGGGGTTCATTCATGCACTCTCACGCACTTCATTTCTACTTCTTAGCTGCTCCTGATTTAATCATTCCTGATGGAACCAGACAAACCAGAAATGTTTTCCAAGTAATTAAAGACATGCCTGAAGTAGCATTACAAGCTATTAAAATGAGAAGAAACGGTTTAGATATTGTTACCGCAACTGGTGGTCGTCCTATTCACCCTACTTCTTCTACTCCTGGTGGTATTTCCACTGAATTAGATGCTGCTACTCAAGCTGATTTACTTGCTAAAGCTAAAGAAAATGTAGAATTAGCTCAAGCAACTATTGATTTAGCTGTTCCTGTCTTAGAAGAAAAAATGGACTTAGTTAAAACTTTAGGTTACTTTGGTGACACTCGTCACTGTGGTATCGTAAACAACGGTGCATGGGATGTTTACAATGGTAATGTAAGAATAAAAGACAAAGATGGTTCTATTTACACTGAATATGACAACCTCGAATACTTAGATGTTGTTGCTGAACATGTAAAACCATACTCCTGGTTAAAATTCCCTTACATTAAAGAATTAGGATACCCTGAAGGTATTTACAGAGTAGCTCCTTTATCCCGTCTTAATGTTTGTGACAAAATGCCTGATGCTGCACCTCTTGCACAAGCTGCATTAGAAGACTTCAGAGACAAATTCGGTTACGCACAATACCCATTACTCTTCCACTGGGCTAGATTAATCGAATTATTAGCTGCTGCTGAATGTGCTGCAGATGCATTAGACCAAGACTTATCTGGTGACAAATTCCCAGCTTCCCTCGAAAGAACTGCTGGTGAAGGTGCAGGTATTGTAGAAGCTGCTCGTGGTACTTTAATCCACCATTACAAAACTGATGATGAAGGTTTAATTACCAACGCTAACATTGTTGTAGCAACTATCCAAAACAACCCTGCAATGGAAATGGGTATTCAACAAGTAGCTAAAGACTACATCAAACCTGGTGTAGAAGTAGATGATAAAATTTTCAACTTAATGGAAATGGTTATCAGAGCTTACGACCCATGTTTATCTTGTGCTACTCACAGTATGGATAGTCAAATGAGATTAGCTACTGTAGAAGTATACGACAACGAAGGAAACTTAATAAACAAAATATAAGTTTGGAGTGTTAAAATGATAGTATTTGAAGAAGATAGCTGTATTAAATGTGGAGCATGTGAAGGTGTTTGTCCTTCTGCAGCTATTGAAGTAGGCGATCATATCGTTTACTGTGATACTTGTAATGAAGAACCTAAATGTGCTTCTGTTTGTAAAAACGGTGCATTACAAGTTGATGACATAGCTATTGATGAAGAAGGTAACACTCAAGTTAGAATAATCTTCAACAAATCCAAATGTGATGAATGTGGAGATTGTGTAGACGCTTGTCCTAAAGACATTCTTAAAGCAACTGATGACGAAAAATTACCAATTAAAGGATTCTGTGTAATGTGTCAACAATGTGTAAACATTTGTCCTGTTGATGCTATCGGAGTTCCTGGTGTCAAAGTTCCTACTTTAAGAGTTGTTGAACCAGAAGGAAAAATTTATGTAGATTCCTGTAAAGGATGTGGAGTTTGTGTAGATGAATGTCCTGCAGGTGCTATCACTTTACCATCTTGTGGTGAAGATGTTGTAGTTGATGAAGCTGCATGTATCAGCTGTGGTATTTGTGCACAAACTTGTCCATGGGATGCAATATTTGTATCTGGTGATGCAAATCCTGCTAAACGTGCTAAAGAAATCAAAGAATTTGATTTAGATTCTGAAGCATGTATTGGATGTAACTCTTGTATTGAAGTTTGTCCTGGAGATTTCATTAAAGCTAAATCTGACTTAACTGTAGATCTTCCTGATGTATGTGCTGCTTGTGGTCTTTGTAAAAATGTATGTCCTGTAGACGCTATTACTTTAGATGTTGAAAGAGGAGATGCTAAAGCTTCTGCTACTGAAGGTATCGTCTTCAATGAAGAAACCTGTCTCTTTGATGGTGGTTGCGCATTAAAATGTCCAACTGAAGCTATTCGTGTAGTTACCGCAAGAGGTATGGAATTACCTTCTAAAAATAAAGACGCTGGTGAACAATCTTTCGCTATGTGTGTAAGATGTGGTGCATGTGCAGCTGTTTGTGAAAACGATGCATTAAAATTAGACTATGTCGACAAAGAAATCGACGGTGAAGTTGTAGAAAGAGCTAGGATTATTTTCAACCCATCTAAATGTGACTCCTGTGGAGTATGTATAGATGCTTGTCCTTATGACATGTTACATGAAGCTTACAAAGTTAACTTACCAATTGCTGGTTTCTGTACTTTATGTGAAAAATGTCTTGAAAAATGTACTCCTGGATCTCTCTCTTTACAATAGATTTGAGTTTAAGGAAATATCTATTATTCATTAATAGATAAACACTAGGCACTTAACTTCGGTTAAGTGCCTTTTTTTATTGAATTTTTTATTATCTGATTTTTTTTAATTTTTTTCTGTTTTTGATTTTTTTTAATTTAAATGTTTTTTATAATGTTTTTTATAATGTTTATTTTAATAGATTAATTTTTATAATACTTTTTCTAAATATTGATTTGTATAGTATATTTATTAGGTGCTTAACATGTATGATTGTGTTTTAAAAAATGCTAAGTTAATCGGACAGAATAATGAAGTTTATATAGCTATTGAAAAGGGTAAAATAGCTAAAATTTCTAAATCATCTCTTAATGGTGAAAATGAAATTGATTTGGAAGGAAAATTAGTTTTACCTGGACTTATAGATCCTCATGTTCATTTTAGGGATCCTGGATTAACTTATAAAGAGGATTTTAAAACAGGGTCTATGGCTGCTGCTAATGGTGGTTTTACTTTTGTTATGGATATGCCTAATACATTACCCAAAACTAATACATATAAACATTTTAAAGATAAACTTAAAATTGCTAATGATAAGTCAGTCATTGGTTTTGGACTTCATGCGGGGGTTAATTCCTTTGAAGAAATGGTTAAAATACAATCATTAAATCCGATGTCTTTTAAGTGTTTTATGGATTTAGAAACTGATGATGAATTAGATGAGATTTTTAAAAATGTTTCTAACTTAGATAATAATCCTATTTTGTCATTACATTGTGAAAATAAAGAAATTATAGAATCTCAGATGATTAAAATAAAAAAAGAAAATGATGAAAATCCTGCTATTGATTATAGTTATGTTCGTAATGCTGAGTCTGAAATTGCTTCTTTAAAGCAAGCTATTTTGCTTACTAAAAAATATGGTAATAATTTGCATGTTTGTCATTTAAGTACTAAAAAAGCTTTAAATTTAGCTATTTCTAACAGAATAAGTTATGAATTCACTCCTCATCATTTATTATTTGATAATTCTAAATTTAATGATTTGGGTACTATTATTAGAACTAACCCTCCTTTAAGGGAAGTTAATACTAAGGTTTCTATTTCGGATATAAGTGAATCTACAATTATGGGAACAGACCATGCTCCTCATAGTTTAGAAGAAAAAACAAGAGGGACTTGGAATTCTGCTTCAGGTATTCCTTCAATTGAGGTTGTATTGTCTTTAATGCTTACTGAAGTAAATAAAGGTAATTTAGATTTAAGTTTAATTCCTAAAATATTTTCTGAAAATGTAGCTAAACGTTTTAATTTATCATCTAAAGGATTTGTCAAAGAGAATTATGATGCTGATTTAATTGTTGTTGATTTGGACAAATCTGGAGTATTTGATATTGATAATTTTTATACTAAAGCAGAATATTCTCCTTTTGAGGGTATGAGTTATAAAGGTGAGGTTACTATGGTTATTTGTAATGGTGATGTAATTATGGATAATCATGATATAATTTTATAATATTTTAATATTGTGTGCTTCATATGCACATGTATTTATCTATATGTTATTTTTTAATTTTTATTTTTAATTTAATTAATTTAACAATAAATATTTTTGATATTTGTTCTTCTTATTTCTATTTTTATTTGTCATTATTTTATTTATTTTATATTTAATTTTCGCATGTTTTATAATCAAATGTATTTTGTATTGAGATTTTATTCTCTTTATGTTCATAAATAAATTTATTAAGTTTTATTAAGATATTTATAAATTAAGTTTATATTGTTATAATATTTTTTAGGGATCATTATGGATTTTGAGTATGTTATTAATAATAGGCGTAGTATTAGAGAATATTCTAATCAAATTGTTGAAGATGAGAAGATTACTAAAATTATTAAAGCAGGTATGCAAGCTCCCGGAAGTAGACTTGGAGCAGAACCTTGGGAATTTATTATAATTAAAAATAAAGATGTTTTAAATAAATTAGGTGAGATTAAACCTCATGTTACTGGTGCTCCAGTAGCTATTGTTCTTGTTGCTAATCTAGAAAGATCTTTTTATAAATCTGTATGGCAACAAGATATGAGTGCTGCTGCAGAAAATATGCTTCTTGAAGCAACAAATCTTGGGCTTGGTGGTTTGTGGAATGGTGTAGCTCCGACTGAGGATAGGATGGAAGCAATTGCTAAAATTGTAGGTATAAATGATGAAAATCTTAAAGTATTTTGCATTATAACTATTGGTTATCCTGCTGAAGGTTGGGAAAATAAATTTTTAGATAAATTTGATGAATCTAGAATTCATTATGAGAATTATTAAATTTATTTTTTTATCTTTAATTGAATGTATTTTTATCTTATTAATATTTTAATTGAATGTATTGAGTTATATTTTTTAGTAATCAAAAGTTTTTTATTAATATGGATTGTGGATTTGATGTCTTCAAATGAATTTGTAAGTAATATGATTAAAACAGATAGGGATTCTTTTTTTAAAGACTTTTATAGTGCTCAAAAAGGTCATAAATCTCAAATCTCTGTTGATTCTGTTGAAAATTCAGTTGGGTCTAATGAACTTAGACCTTTGATTGCAGATTTTACAGAATATTCTCCTTTGCATAATGGACATTTTCATTGTATGAAAACAGCTAAAGATAAAATTCCTAATGGTTTGTTTGTTGCTATTGTTCCTGGTTTATTTGAGAGGAGTGGTAGAGGGTTACCTTATATAATGCATCGTAAAATTCGTGCTGAGATTGCTATTGCTGTAGGTGCAGATATTGTTGTGGAAGGTCCTCCAATGGGTATTATGGGGTCTGGCCAATATTCATTATGTCTATCTAAAATGTTTCAAGCATTAAATACTGATTATATTCCAAGGGGTTATCGTCCTTTTGATGGTTATGATAATATTTTAAATAGGATTTCTTGGGGTCATGGTATAGCACCAAAACCTTATAAAATTGTAGATATGGATACTAAAGAAGTATTACTTAATGGAAAACTTGAAGAAGATAATTATGTTATTGTTTCATTTTCAAAATCTTTAAAAAAAATAGGTTTTGATTTTAAAGATAAATTTATTTTTGTACCTCGTATTGAAGGTGTAAGTGGAACTTTAATAAGGGAAGCTATTGCAAATAATAATTTAGATTCTGTTAAAAATATGCTTCCAAAAGAGACTATACATATTTTGCAACGTGAAATTCTAAAAGGTAATGCTCCTCTTCATACTTTCCGTGATGAAAATACAATATTAGATACAGTTAATAATTTTAGCTATGATGATTTAATTAATCTTAATTTTTTTAATGATAAATTAGCTAAAGAATTTGTTAACCGCCGAGAGTTTAATAAATTTGAGTCATTAGATGAAATAGAAAAATCTATATTCTATGGATTTAGTAGTCATTTTAAGAATAGGGTGTTAAGTATTTTAGAAACAAGAATTAATTCAGATACTATTTCTAAATATATTGATACTTATCCATATAATATAAAGATTTTAGATTATAAAAATGAAGCTGTTTTAGAAGAATTTAAGTCAAAAGTTTTTTCTAATGATAAAAGATATGTTAAATATATAAAACAGAAATATTTTTTCCATGACAACAGGTATATGGAGTCGGCCCACGGGTCGGTAACAGGCAGATGCAATTATAAGTGCAAGCATTGCTATATGTGGGGCTGTGAGAATAAATATAATTTAATTTTTATTTTTTAGTTAGTTTTTTTTTTAAATTTTTTGGCTCTTTCAAAAAATTTGTTGATTTTTATAGTTTTTTAAATTTTTTATTAAAAATGGTTATATTCTGATCCAACTTTACCAACTCCATATTTATTGGGATTAATTCCAATTAATGGATTCTTTGAGTTCTCTACTTTTTGCAACATTTACAATAACTGGTGCAATTATTGTATTCTTATTAAGAAACAAAGTTGTTAAATGGACTCATGATCTTGAAAAATAGAGTTAAATTGAGGATTTTATTCTCAAATCTTTTTTATTATATTTTAACCAATAAAATCGAAAAGGTATTCAAAAACAATGCCAAAACACAAAAATCGAAAATTTAAAACAGAAGAATGAATTCAACACAGAATCAACATAAAAACATAAACATGGAACAAAAAAAGAAAACAAGAAAAACAATATCAACAAAGTTTTTGAAAATGTCTTTTTTATAAACCAATATTATTATATATGATTAATAAGATATACTTATATATTATAAATATTATGTAAAAATTAGTTTTTAAGAATTAGTTTTTAATTTACACGATTAATATTTATTCTTAACTTATTTATTAAATAAAATTTTGGAGAAATTATTATGGCAATTAAAGATGGCGATTTTATAAGATTAGAATTCACTGGTAAAATTAAAGAAACTGATGAAGTATTTGATACTACTATTGCAGAAGTAGCAGAAGAAGCAGGTATTTTTGTTGAACAAAAAGAATATGGTCCAATTCCTATTGTTGTTGGTGGAAATCATTTATTAAAAGCTATTGAAGATGCTGTTATTGGTGTTGAAGCAGGAGAATCTGTACATGTTTCTGTAACTCCTGAAAATGGATTTGGTGAAAGAGACTCTAATTTAATTCAATTAATTCCTATGAAAGAATTCAAAAAACAAGGTATGAATCCTGTAAGAGGTATGAAAATCAACACTGAAAATGGTACTGCTAAAATTATTTCTGTAAATGGTGGTAGGGTAAAAGTTGATTTTAACCATGATTTAGCTGGTAAAAACTTAGAATATGATGTTACTGTTACTGAAATTATTGAAGATGATGAAGAAAAAATTAAAAGTATGATTCAATTACATTATGCTTACCCTAACATGGATTTAGATAAAACTGAAATTCAAATTGATGGTGATAGAGTAAGTATTAAATTAGATGAAATCACTAGATTCGATCAAAAATCTTACATGGATGTTACTTTTGCAAGATTCAGAATTTCTAAAGATATTTGGGACAATATGGGCTACGAAAAAGTTGAATTCGTAGATTCCTTCGAAAAAAAAGTAGAAGAAGCTCCTGAAGAAGAATCTGAAGAATAATTTTATTCTTCTTTATTTTTATTTTTTTTAGTTAATTATATTAACAGCGTTATATTTATTTTAATTTTTATTTTTTTTAAAATTAGTTTTATTTTTTTTTAAAAAGAAGTTATTAATTTTATAAAAAAATAATTTGAGAGAAAATATTAATTTTCTCTACTATTTTATTGTTTTCTTAGTGTATAAGATTATTAAAGAATGCTCCTGGGTTGTAAATTAATCCATAGAATGCATCCATAAATGTTGGATAAACTCCTTTCAAAGAGAATAAGTAAACTAAATAAAATACAACTATAATAATTAAGATTATTAGTATGACTGTTAATATGATTTCAGTAGTTGTGAATTTATTATTCTTTTTACTGTCTTCATAGTCTTCATAATGCATTCTTTTAATATCTTCTAAGTCTTGAAGTTGATTATATGATTTATTATAATCATCAAAGTCTTCATATTGTTTTTTATTTTTAGACTTTCTGTTATTTTTTCTATTATTTATATTATTTTGTGCTTCGATTTGTCTTTTAATTTCATCGTAGCTTGGACCTTCTCTTTCAATTCCTCTTTGATGTGCAGGAACAATAAAATTAGGGTCATTTTCTCTGTAATCTTCAGGATAACTTTGTTCATTAGTATAATTATTGGAACTTTCATATGCTGGTTCTTCAACATAATATTGATCTTCATAGTTATAGCTATTTTCTGGTTCATTATAATAAAGATCTTCTAAATAACGTTCATATTTTAATTCGAGATTTTCTTCGTTATTTTCATATATTTCTCCAGTTCTAGCCTGTTCTGTGAATATAGGTTCTGCAATATTTCTTTTTTGGTATTCTGGTTGAGGTTCTGGAATTTGTTCAGGATTCTCATAGTAATAATCTTCTTCATAATCTCCATCACCATATGTTTCTACATATGCAGTTTCATATTCATATTCTGGTTCATAGTTTTCAGGAGCTTTGTTTACTTCTGGAATTATTGGTTCTGAAGGAGTTGCTGGTGAATTTTCATTTAATTCTTTAGTTTCATAATTGACAGGTGTTTCTTCATAAATTTCATCAGGATTTAATTCTTCACTGTCTTCTTCATTATAAGGTACAGTTTTAGGTTCTAAAATAGGATCAATTTCTTCAAGATTTTGTGTATTCTCATTTTTTACAGAGTTTTCTTCAGATGGGGTGTTATCTTTATTTATTAATGAATTTACACAATCTTTACAATAATTACTTCCTCCTATTTCAACATTACATTCATCGCAAATAGCTTGTCCACAGATTCCACATTTTGCTACTGCTTTTCTTTCAGGATGTTTATAACAGTCCATGATTTTATCTCCAGTTATTTTTTTTAAATTTGATAATTTAGTTATAATAATTATAATTTTATTAATTATTATTTTATTTAAATTAATTAAATTAATATTTTAATAAGTCACTTTTAAT
>JAKSUF010000180.1 GCA_024409145.1 archaeon
AACAGTATTAAAATAGTATAAATGTAGTATAAAAACAATATAGAAGTAGTATAAAAATAGTAATAAAATAATAATTGTAAATAAAAAATAGTAAATAAAAAATGTAAATTTAAGCTGTAATAGCTTCTAATTTACTTAATATTTCCCAAATTAAGGTTCTAGCATGAACTGGTATATTAGGATCATTACTGATTTCGTCTAATTTAATAATAACAGCACTTGCTCTTACAGTTGGGTCTTCGCTTTCATCATTTAAAGTGTTGAAAGATTCATCTGCTGCTCTTCTAATGTTACGTGGAACACTAGGGTTTTCGGTAATATGTTTCAAAATTTCAGAAACTTCATTAAATGTTTCATTACTCATATAATTCCTCCTTTGTTATCTTTTGAAAAAAAATTAATAATCTGTGTTAAATTTCAAAAAATAGTAAATATTATAGTAATAACAGTATTAAATATACATTTTAAGATATATATAGTTTAGCTTATTTGTTTTTTAGCTTTGTTTTTACTATATATTTTGATTTTATTTTTTATCTTATTTTTAATATTATATTTTTCACTGTTCTATAATATTTTGTTTTATTTAAATTTTAAGTTTTAAATTATATGTTTAAACTTTAATTAATTTACTGATTACATTAGCAGCAAATATTTTTACTAAATCTCCAAATATGAATGGAATTAAACCCATAACAAGTAATTGAGGAATAGATAATAAAACACCTTTAGCAACATATGTGTAAAGAGCTAATCCAATTAAACCTGGTATATAAATACATGCAAAGTTAGCAATAGTAATACCTACTGGTTTAGAGAATCTTTCAGATAAATCATGGATGAAGTAAGTTAAAACTATAAATCCAATTAAATATCCTCCATTAGGACATAAAAATCCTTCTAATCCTCCGGTCATACCGCAGAACCAAGGAACAAGAGTTATTCCAAATAAAACATACATTACTTGGCTTAATACTCCGTATTTTTTTCCAAGAACTAAACCTGTTATTAAAACACCTAATGTTTGTCCGGTAATTGGAACAGGTGTCCATGGAAGTGGAATAATAACTTGTGCCATAATTCCAGTGAAACAAGCCATTAAAAATGCTAAAATAATTTTAGTGGTATTGTTAAACTGTTGTATTTTATCATAATTATTTACAGTAACATTCATATTTTAACCTCCATATTAAGCAAACTTTAAACAGAATGCATTATTTATATTGGTTTTTATGTATTAAATACTTTTCTTGCTTCTGCAACTATTTAAGTTAATTTTATCTTTGAATATTATATTTTATTTAACATGTGAGTTACAAATTGGGTTTTAGCTATTTCTTCAGTGAATTCTACTAATGCAGCTGCTTCTTCAACTGTTTTTCCAGTTGCAATAACTCCATGGTTTTTTAAAATAATAACATCTTCATTTTTCAATGCTTTTGCAGCACTTTCTGCAAGTTCTAAAGATCCTGGTTTTTCATATTCAATATCTTTTAAATATTCACTTTTAATTTCACCAAAACCTTCTAAACGTTTTATTTTTTTATCTGAAAATGCAAATCCAGTTGCATATGGTGAATGTGTATGTACAATTCCATTAATTTCTGGTTTTTCTCTATAAATTGCAAGATGCATATTATATTCAGATGAAGGTTTACCTTTAGTTAATAATTCTCCTTTTTCATTGATTAAAACAATATCTTCTTCTTTTAAATCTGCTAATGATTTGAGTGTTGGAGTGATAGCTACAATGTCTTTACCTTCACTTTTAAATCTTACACTAACATTTCCTGCTTTACCAGATACTAAGCCTCTTCTAAATACATATTCTGAACTGTCTACAACAGATTTTACTACATTTTTCATTTTAATCATCCGAATATTTTATAATTTTATTTTTGATATTTTTTTGATTTTTAGTTTGTAATTTTTGTTTTTATTTTTTGTAGGTGGTTATTTTTGATATTTTTTTGTTTTTATTTTTTGTATGTGTTATTTAATAATTAATTTACTATTTTTTGAACTTAAAATTTATTTATTTGGGTTTTAAATAAATTTAAGTTGTTTATATTGTCCTTGATATAAAATAGGAACTTCTGCAGGAGTTGGAACAATATTGTAAATTTTCTGGAACTCTGTTTGAGTCTGGAAAGTACCTGAATTGATACAGTGAATTCCTTTATAATATTTGTAAGTATTAATATGAACATGTCCTGTGTGAAGTACATCAGGTACTTGATCTATTACAAGATGATCTTCAAGTTCTGATGCAAGAGGTGTTCTTTCACCATATAATGGTGCTAAATGTCTTTTTTCAAGGAATTCTTTCATTACTAAATCATTTCTTTCATGTGAAAATCCTTTAACATTCATTACCATATCATCGATTCCTCTTCCATGATAAACTAAAACTTTTAATCCTTCTAAATCAACAATACTTGGATTTGATACAAATTCAACATTGTTTAATTCATATAATGATTTTGCATATTTTTCAGGTACTGCTGGTTGAGGTTCTGCTACTCTTGATGCATCGTGGTTTCCAGGGGTGATAATAATCTTAATATCACTTCTAATATCACCTAAAAGACGTGCTGCTTCATCATATTGTGCAGTAATATCCTTAATAGCTAATTCTTTATCTTGATTTGGATAGACACCGATTCCATCTACGATATCTCCTCCAACAATCATATATTTAACTTTACTTGCAAGTTCCATTTGTTCTTCATTTCCAAAATCACCATTAAGCCATCTTGTAAATCTAACAAATGCATCTTCTAAGAATGTAACACTTCCAATATGGACATCTGAAGTAAATACAGTTGCAAAGTCTGTTGGTCTGTTTGGCATTCTTGGAACACCTGGATTTATTACATTTTTACAAATAGCTAAATCACCATGTTTTTCAGCAACAATACCAACAACTTCATCTTTCATAAGTTTTTCAGCTTCTTTCATACCATCCATATTGTCTTTACTAATAAGAATAGGTAATGAACCAGTATCATCTTCACATTCTAATAAATAATGACCATTTTTAGTAATTCTGATATCAGTAATCATTACAATTAAATTTAAGTCAGTTTGTTCTTCAGTTAAATCTCCAATTTTCTGAGATAATCTGAGTTCTGGTCTTTTTGATAAGATATTACCTATTTTATTATATCTACTTTGGAAATAATCTACTAAATTACTTATTTCTCCACTTGTGTAAGATTTTTTACTTGTATCTTGTATGATTTTAAAATTATCGAAGTTTGCATTAACTTCCATTTCATTTCTTTTATACTTCTTTTTATTTTTTAATGCTTCTTCATCTTCTTCAATTTTAATTACATATTCAGATGGGTAACCTTTTTGTTTATCTTCTTCATTGTTTGTGGTGTTTGGTTGTTTGGTTTCTATTTTTTTATCTTCGTTAATTTGTTTGGTTTCTGGTCTTTTTTCTTCATTATTTTGTTTGGTTTGTGTTGGTTCCTGATTTTTAGTATTATGTACAAATCTTTGTTCTTCTTTTCTTATTTGCTTAGTTTCTGCTTTTTCTTCTGGTTTTGTTATGTCTTTTGTTTTTATTGGAGTGTTTATTTCATTGTTTGGATTTGTGTTTTTCTCTTCTTCTTCAATGTTTACATTTTTATCCTGTGTTTCGTTATCTGTTTTTTTAGTTGAAAAATTATCAAGAGATGTGTTATCCTTTTCTTCTTCTTTTTCAGCTTTAAGTAATCCTAAATTAATCATAATTTCTTTAGCAGTGCTTTCACTTACAGAAACTAAATCTTCATTAGAATAATTATTACTTTTTAATTTAACAATTATTGAAGAACTTACATCTATAGGATTTTTTGAATTTATTATCAAATTAAAAGCTTCTGGTGATAAATTAATTCCTTTTTTTGCAAATTTAAGAAGAACTTTAGATTTCATATTATCCTTTGAGTTTTTTAATTTTATTTTTAAATCAACAGTGTTTATTTAATATTAGATTTTCATTATTAATCTAATATTTATGTGGTATATATGTAGTATATATGCATTATAATATCATATTTTTATTTATTATATATAATAAAAGTATCT
>JAKSUF010000181.1 GCA_024409145.1 archaeon
TTTATGAAATTTTATTATATTCTCACGAACTTAATTTAATTTCACAAATTGTAAAAAATTTAATTTCAAATTAGAAATTTAATAATTTAATTTTATAAATTATGTAAATTTACCCAATATTTGAATTTAGATTATTATATTGTAAAATTTAAAAAAATTAAAATTTTTAAATAATAATAACCGAGGTGAAGACAATGAATAACTCAAATATTATTATTTCAGTAATCATTGTTTTATGTATTGCTGCAGGTGTAACTGCATACAGTTTAACAAACAATGATTCAGATAATGTATTCACTGATCTCCAAGGATTCACTCCAGACACTGATGATGGAGGACTCGGGGACGATGGTATAAATCAGAACACAACAGATACGAATGGAAATTCAAATTCTGGAGCAAATGTTGGAACTAATGTAAATTCCGGAAGTGGAACTGGCTCTGGAAGTGGAACAGGAACTGGTTCTGGAAGTAACGGATACTCTGGAAATGGAAACGGCGGATCAAGCCACACTGGTGGAAACGGCGGAAACGGAGGCCACAGCGGAGGCGGTGGTGGAAGTACATACATAGGTATAGCAAAGGCTAAAGCTATTGCATCTGGTTGTGTAGCAGAAGCTGGTTGTTATGTTGGAACTCCATCTCTCAGTGGTAGTGTTTACTATTGCCCAGTATTTGATAAAAGTGGAAACAAAGTAGATGTTATTGCTGTTAATGCAAATAAACCAGGAAACGTTATTGGAAGAGGATAAATCTTCCAATTTTTATTTTTTTATTAATTTTTTATTTTAATTTATTTTATTATTTTATAGAACATTATAAAAAAAGAACATTATAAAAAAAATAAAAACCAATAGATTTATATACTATAAAATACATAAAGTTAGATATCCTACTATAGGGCCCGTAGCCTAGCTGGATAGGGCGTCGGACTTCTAATCCGAAGGTCCCGGGTTCAAATCCCGGCGGGTCCGCTTATTAATTACTTTTTTTAAAATATTTTATTTAAAACTTTATATTAGATTAATTAACAATATAATCATTATCTACTTTATTCAAAGGATTTTTATAAATATGCTCAAGATAATAAGTTTTGAATAATAAATAGGCTTGTAGCCCAGCTGGATAAGGCGTTAGACTCCTAATCTAAAGACCGCGGGTTCAAATCCCGCCAAGCCTGCTTTTTAAATAATTTACTTTTTTTAAATAAACTATTAAACTTAAAATAAGATCATTAATAAATGATTATGAAAATTTTAAAAATTAAATGAATAACCATTAAACCGAGATAAACTAAAATAAAATAAAAAATAAAAACTTTAAAAAAAGTTAGGAAACAAATAAAAAAAGCCCAAAAATAATAAAAAATAAAAAAATTAGGAAACAAATAAAAAAGTCAATAATTAAAAATTATCCAAAGTAATACTTGGTTTAGACTCAACTTCTCTTTTTTCTATATCATCATTAAATGAAAACTCACCATATTTACCCCCACCTCCAGGAGAAACATGTAAAGTCTTATTTCTAAAACCTGAAATAGCCTTAGGAAGTTTTTCATCAACTTTAGCAATTTCTTCAATAGGAGTATTAATTAAAATATCAATCTCAGGACCAAAAGTATCAATAAGTTTTTGCCATCTTGATTGAACTGTTTTTGTAGTTACCCCTTTATCATAAACTAAACTAATCATCTCTGCAAGAGGCATTAAATGAATATAAGGAGGCCTATGTTTTGGATGTTTAGGTTCATCATAATCAGATATTTCACTAATTCTGAAATCAACACCTTTCTTAATTCTTCCACCACAAGTACATCTCATTTTTCTCTCTTTAGCTACTTCAGGATCAATTAATTTATAGCAACTAGTACATGCAGTCATATGATATTTACCCAAATTAGGTAGTAACCCATAATTTGCTTTAATTGTTTTATGCTTAAAAGCTTTTTTAAGAGAAGTATAACTAATATCCTCCATTTCAATCTGATTAAATTCCCTACCTAATCTATGAGGCCATGGAGAATGAGCATCAGAATTTGTTAAAAATGGAAAATCAGCCAATTCTTTAACTGTATCTGCCATATCAGTATCTGCAGATAAACCTAATTCAACAAAATCAGGTTTTTTATCATAACAATCATAAATACTATCAAAAGATTTATACATGCCTGTCCAAGGAGTAAATGCATGAGCTGGTCCAACCATACAATCATACTCACGAACCATTTCCAAAATTTCATTACCTTCCATTGGAGAACGAGGCCTACCATCAGAATATTTATTTTTTGAAACTAATTTATCAGAAAGTTCATAAGCAATTTCTATTGAAGGCATGATAATTAAATGATGAATTTTACTTTTACCTTCAACTTCTGTTGTTAATACAAAATCAGTACCGTCTTTAGAATAAATTCCATCTCCTTTATACTCAGTACTTTCTTCAATAATCTCTAACCATTTAGGATGAAATCCATCTCCAGTCCCAACTAATTGTAAACCCTTTTCAGAAGCTTTTGGAGCCATATTATTTATAATCATGTCTTTAGAAGTAGCCATTGAAAAACAACTATGAACATGTAAATCTGCATTAACTAACATAAATAATCCTTTTTATTTCTTGATATAAAACTTTTTTTAAAAAGCTATTTTAAAGAAGATTATATATTATCTAGAAAGAATCTAATAAAAAAAGTTATAAGTTCTAAAAAGACTATTAAAAAATAATCATGTAATGTAAAACTATTAAAAAAAAAAATAATAAAAGCCAAATACTAAAATATAAACAAAATTATACAAAACATAAACACAAAAACAAATAATTAAAAAAAACAGAAAAAGAAAAAATAAAATAAAATAGAAAAAATGTTATAATTGAATAACATTAGCTTCTATTTCATCATTTTCATTATCATCATATAAAATTCCAGCTAATTTAAGTAATTTCTCTTGACCTTTAACCTCATCTTTAAATAAAGGTACTTGAGCTACAACCTGATTAGAGAATTTTTGATTTATTAAAGCAAGACGTTTTTGTTGTAATTTATATCTTGAATGACAGAAATCACAATCAGAAATATCAGGCATTACTTGATTTACAATAACACCATCAACAGTCATGTCAAATTTAGCCAAAGCTTCAATAGCCCTTTCAGATTCATGAATAGACATTTCCTCAGGAATAACAACCATTTTAAAAGTAGTTCTCTCTGGATCAGATAATACTTCTCTTGCTTCATTAATTTTACGTTTAGTTTCTTCTAATTCTTCACTAGATTGACCTTCGTCATTCATAAATGGAATAAGATTTTTAAGTGCAGAAAGTTTAGATTTTACTTTCATTAATTTACCCACCCAAGAATCCATAACATCAGGGAAAGAAAGTAATCTAAGAGTATGTCCAGTTGGTGCAGTATCAAATACAACAACATCATAAAGATTATCTGTCATAACATTCATGAAAACTTCAAATGCTGCAGTTTCATCTGCTCCAGGAGACATAGATGCCAAATCCATACCTTCACCAAGCATATCTAAACCCATTAATTTATCTGCAGTAGCAGTTGCTTTCTCTTGTTCTAAAGCTCTTTGTTTATCTGCCATAGCTACATCAGGGTCAATTTCAAGTGCATCTAAATTTTCTCTTACTCTTACAGGGTAAGGTCCAATAGTAGTTTCTAAAGAATCAGATAAAGAATGTGCAGGGTCAGTTGATACAATTAAAGTTTTTTTACCTTGATTTGCTAACCATAAAGCAGTAGCAGAAGATATAGAAGTTTTACCTACACCTCCTTTACCACCTACAAAAATAAAAGTTGTTAAATTATCTTTATTAAATTTAATAAGGTCTTTGAATCCCATAATTTTCTCTCCTATAAATTGATTAATAATCTAAATAATAATTTAATAATAATCTAAATTATATTTTAGTAACATTAAGTAACTAATACATAATTAGTTAAACATTATATATAAAGATTATCTAAAGATATTAAATTTTACTTGTCTAAGCAAATTCAAAACCACAACCACTTACGGAAAAACCACCTTAACCACAAAAGT
>JAKSUF010000182.1 GCA_024409145.1 archaeon
TGCCCACTGTGCATGGTGCAACTTCGAGAAGTCAGGCAACAGCCTTGAAGTGAAGGTCAAACGTCCTGTGATTACAAAGGTGGAATGGCAGGACAAGGACGGAAATTCTATAGAAAAGGTCTATTCTACTGCAGAATATATATTACATATTGAAACGCGAGAGATCGTAGATGATTCTGTTTTAACCGTAGCTGTATTCAATAACAGCACAAATGAAAAAATAGGAGATTATGGAGTCACTGTAAATGGAGACAAAGCGGATTGCAAAATAAAGCTGCCATGGATAAATATTACGGACAAAGAAGGCTGCAAATTATATTTCGAGGTTTCAGGTAATCGCTGTAAGCCGGTTAAAAGCCCAGACGTGAATTACCCGGGACCAGAATTTAGTAATCTTAGGTGGCTTAATCAGGATGATGAAGAAATAGACAAAATTGAATATGGTACAGAAGTAAAGTTATCTGCAGAAACAAAGAACCTTGAAGAGGGAGATAAAGTTTATATTTATCTGTACAGGAATTCAACAGAGAATGAGGACACATATTTTAGAAAAGCATCAGCAGTTGTTCAGGATAATAAAATTAATTTCTCATTCTGGGTAAAAGAAGATAAGGAACTTTTGGAAGAATTAGGCGAAGATTCAGAAATTAAGTATATTTTCGTATTGGTTCCTGAGCATTATAAGATGATTCGTAGTGAAGATTCCAAGGAATTACTTTTGAATTTTGTATTTATTCTAAATATTTATGATAACCCTGACAATGTAAATCAAAATGACAAATATGTTCTAGAAGACATTGATGATGGAAAGAAATATAAACAAGAGAAGAAAGTAAAAGATGATTTAATTGCAGGTGATGACAAAATAACGCTGAAATTTGAAGGATTGAAGCCTGGATTACAATATAGAATTAGATATATTTTGGAAAATGGAAAAAAAGGACATGTTGAATATGAAAACATATCATTTGTGGAGTTATTAGGAGAGTAAAAAATGTCTAATTTTGATCAACAAACAGTCTATATTAAAACTTTTAAAACATATCGAATGAAAGATAATTATAAATTTGAAGGGCTAAATGATTTTTCATGTATTGAGAAAATTTATGGAAAAGATTATGAAGGTACTATAGAATCACCTTTTAGTCCTTCATCGAATATATCAACAAGTGATTATTTATTTTTCAAAAAGAATTTTGATTATAATCCTGCTTATGATTTAAATGATCCTTTTTCTTCGAAAATTATGAATACAACATTGTCTTCAAATCCAAATTATATGTTGGCTAGACAATTTGAGAAAAGAAAAGATTTATTTCTTAATGAAGGAAAATCAGATATTATTCAGGATTCCAGATTAAAAAATGATAAAAACATGTCTTTTGATTCTGAAATAAATAAATATGCTTTTTATGAAAACATATCAAATCTATATAATATTATACAGAATTTTCCAATTTTAAGTAATAAATATTCATCAAAAAATTTATGCTTAGAAACTACACAAAATATAACTAAAGGGACATATCTTGATATTTTTAGAAAAGAGAAAAAAAATGAAAAAGAATCTTTCGTATATCATTTTGCGGAGTATGTTTATGGGGATGGTGGATGGATAGAAATACCTTTAGGAACACAAAGTAATCCTACAAATGATAATAGAAAACCGTCTCGCACAAAGGGAACAGAAGCCATAAGAATACCTACTAATCAGGAATGTTATTTTATGCTTTCTTCTGTGATGCAGCCGATTTCACGGATTGAGAAAATTAGAGAAAATATTGATTCTTCGAAACGGGTTGTAAAGTTTCCTCCATTACAAAAAATTAAAAATGCATGGCGAGTAAATAATAATTCAAATTCTTATTTATTGAAAAATACTAGCTATGATAATGAAAAAGATGAAGTAACCATATATGTTCCAGACTATTTTAATTACTCATTACAATTATTTAAATTATTAAGAGCATATTCAGAAGTTCACGATGCGTATATGGGAGAAAATGATTCTGAAGCTCAATTATACTATTTAACAATGATTACATGTTTTAATAAAAATGCATGGAAATATTTAGACCAAAATACATATAAAAATAAATTATATAACTCTTTCAAGGAAATGAGTTCTAATGCATATTTACTAGATTATACAGCAAAAAAATTAATTAACTGGATTTTACAACCTGAATATTGCGAAATGTTATGTGATTTTACGTATAATAAAAAATTAATAAATCCAAAAGAAATTACAATAGATGAATATTTCGTTCCAATGTTATATATGTTGTCTAGATACGAAAGCACAGTTCCATTTTTTATAAAGTTAATGGAGGTTTCTTTAGATAATTATTTTCAAGTTATTCAATGTTTTCTACTAAAAAAGCGAAACATAAATATGTCTATACCAGAAATAAAATCATATTATGAAAGAAATGAGATAGAAAAATTAAAAATAGATATAGATGCTTTAGAAGTTTACGAAGAGTTTGGTGGAACTAATTTTTTTATAGGGCTTTTATTGCCAAAACTTGTTTTTGCTGAAGATACTGTATTAAATTTGTTGGATTGCTTAAGTCCATATATTTACTTGAATACAAATAAAAATGGTAATAATAATTTAAATTATTTATATTCATTATTAAAACAACGTTTCAATAATAAAATTGTAATTAGCACATATAAGGGGATAAAAGTTCTTACACCAAGTACAAAAAATTTAAAAGAGTTTTTAGAGGATAGCTCTAACATCAAGTTAGTTGAATCGGTTGCTTCTGTAATAAATATGGTTATTATAGTTCAACATATAAATCAAAATAATTATACTCCTGAAGAAATTGTTGAATTTGTAAAAGATGCTGTAATTCTTTCTAGAATTTCAATATATTGTGGCTATAAAATAATTTTGAATAAAGCAAATTCAACGATATTAACAACTTCACAAAAAATACTGGCAAAAGAAACTCTTGAACATTCTAAAGATGTTTTAAAAGGGATTAATATTTATGCTGGTATTATAGAAGCGTCATATAGAATTTGTTGTGCAGCATCCTTTTATTCTAAAGGGGATAAAGAAGTTGCTGCGTTGCATCTAGTTCAAACAGGACTTGCTATAACATCTGTGGTTTTAATATGTATGGGAGTCGGTGGTTGGGCAGTCCTTGCTGTAGGAATTGCTGTATTTCTAATTGATTGTCTTATTGAATATTATAAAACAGATGATATCGAAAAATGGATAAAGTGTTGTGAATATGGTTGTGAATATAAACAATTACCTAATAACACATTTAATTATTTGTATGATAATTTTTTGATTGGAAGTGATGATTCTATAAAAGATTTTATGAAAAATCAATGGAAAAATGAATTGTTAAATACTCGAAGTTTAATTCAGATAAAAACTTATTACAAAATTTTAAATGATTTTACTTGTGAGTGTTGTTTCTGGAAAAATAAACAGAACGAATTAAAAGGATTTGTTATTACGCTGATATCTACTTCTTTTGAAAATTTAAAAACTATTGACTTGGTTTATAAGCAGAATAATCAAGACAATAGTTATTTTGAATTATCAATTCGAAAAGAATGTTTTTATAGTTATAAGACAGATAATGGACTAATTGGATTAGTGGGAATTACAACAGGTCAAAAAACTGATGCTAATTTGATTTATCTAAAACTAAATAAAAAATTTAAATTTAGAGAATCTTATTCAGAAAAAAAAATTATACATGATACAGGATTACTTAAATATGGAAAAAGTAAAATTGATTTTTCAAAAAGTTATATAAATTATTATTCTTCAAATTATACAGAACCATTAATTTCAAAGAAAGTAAATAAAATAAATGGAGATCAGGCATTATGAAAAAAATTTTACTATTCGTTTTTATATTAAGTAGTTTAATTTCATGTAAAAAACAAACTTTGGAAGAAAAATTTAGAGAATCAGTTTTAGATAATAATATTAAAGCTGTATCAAAGTTTATAAGTAAAGGTGTTGATGTTGATTATACACCAGGTCGTTTTGAAACATCGCTTTATAATTTGTGTG
>JAKSUF010000183.1 GCA_024409145.1 archaeon
TAGTTTGATTAGTGTTTTGATAAAAAATACTAATCTATTTTATTTTTTTAAGATATATCATTATTATAAAAACTAATTTTTAAGATATATCTTTATTAGATTATATGGTGATTTTTATGAAATATCTTATTGTTATTGAAGATGGTGCTTCTGATTATCCTATTGATTCTTTAGAAGGTAAAACTCCTCTTAAAGTAGCTAATAAACCTGCTTTAGATAGAATTGCAAGGGAAGGAAAGTGTGGTTTAATTCAAAATGTTCCTTCAACTTTACCTCCTGGATCTGATGTAGCTAATATGAGTATTTTTGGTTATGATCCTCTTGAATATTATACTGGTAGAGGCCCATTAGAAGCTGCAAGTATGGGTGTTAAAGTTAATGATGGAGATGTAATTTTCCGTTGTAATACTATCACTGAAAAAGATGGGGATATTGTAAGTTCTAATGCTGGTCATATTACTTCTGAAGAAGCTAAAATATTAATTGAAGATTTAGATGATTATTTCCATGAAAAATATCCTGATTTTAAAGGTAAATTTTATCCAGGAATTAGTTACAGACATTTATTTGTTTATAATGATTCTGATTTAACTAATTTAGATACTATTGGTGTTGTTCCGCCTCATGATATTGTTGGAGAAAATATTAAAGAAAATCTTTTCATTGATGAAGATTTTGATTCTGACTCTCCAGAAGTTGAGCTTATTAAGAAAATAAGTTATGAATCTCAGGAATTCCTTGAAAACCATCCTGTTAATCAAAAAAGAGCTGAAGAAGGTAAAGAAATAGCTAATATGGTTTGGTTATGGGGTCAAGGAACTATGCCTGCAATGCCAAGTTTAAAAGAAACTTATAATCTTAATGGTGCAGTTATTACTGGTGTGGATTTAATCAATGGTTTAGGAGTTTGTTCTGAATCTGATATTATTGAAGTTCCTGGAGCTACTGGTTTCTTTGATACTGATTATAAAGCAAAAGGAGAATATGCTATTGAAGCTTTAAAAAATCATGATGTTTTATTTATTCATGTTGAGGCTCCTGATGAAGCAGGTCATGCTGGTGAAATAGAAGAAAAGATTAAAGCTATTGAATCTATTGATAAATATATTATAGCACCTGTTTTTGAATACTTAGAGTCTCAAGGTGATTTTAAAGTAGCTGTTTTACCTGATCATCCAACTCCTATTGATGTTAGAACTCATACAAGAGATATGGTTCCTGTAGCTATTTATGATTCTACTGATGTTGAAAATGCAGATTCAGTTCAAGTTTATGATGAAGATTCTGTAAAAGATGGTGCTTTATCTGAGTTAGTTGGATGTAACTTATTAAATATTTTATTGGATAATGAATAATCATTATCCTATTTTATTTATCTTATTATATTGATTAAATAAGCATCATATTATGCAGTTTATTTTATTATTTTAATTAACAAACTTTAAAGGAGGAAAATTCATGAATAGAAGTTCTATTATGGGTATTATATCTGTTATTTTAGGTTTAATGATTATTATCTTCCCATTAACTGGATACTTAGCTCTTGATTTGATATTCTCAATTTCAATTGTATTCTTAGGAATATATTCTATAATTGCTGGAGCTAGTATTAAAAATTGGGTTAATATAATTTTAGGTGCATTGTTCTTGATTTTAGGAATAATGATGATTTATAATCCTGGTGCATTAGCATTCTTCACTGCATTTACTAATTACTTTGTAGGTATTATTCTTATTGTATTCTCTATCTTTAACTTATTCATGGGTGGAGAAAACAAATATGCATCTATTGCAGGTTTAATTTTTGGTATTTTATCAATAGTTATTGGATACTTATGCTTAAGTCCTTTATTCATAGGAATTCTTATGGGTCTTTGGTTTATAATGTCTGGTATTTCTAAATTCGTTGAACCTGATTTTAAAGAATAATTTATTTTATTCTTTTTTATTTTTTTTTATTTTTTAATCTTTTAGTTCTTAATTTATTTTTATTATTTTAATGTGAATTATCATTAAATTTATTTTTAAATGTTTTATTCAAATTTTTTATTAAGTAGTTATTTCTTATTTTTTTATCAGTTTTTTTTCATTAGCATTGTCTTTTATTTGTTATTTATCTTTCAATTTATCTTTGTTTTCTTCTTTACTTCTTTAATTTTTCTTATTTTTTTATTTAATTAATCATTACTTTCCTAGACAAGTTTTTAGGCATGCCTAAATATTTATATAGTATGAAGGACAATCTATTATTAGAGATATTTAGGAAAACCTAAATTTATAGGTTTAAGTTTGAGTTAAAATTATACTTAATTTAAAAAATCTTAATCTAATCCTTATCCTCTCTCAAACTTTAAATATCTTTAATAATCAAAGGAGGTGTAATTTATGGCTGGCTGTTGTTGTGCTAATTGTAAAAATCCTAACTGCAAATGTAAAAAACAAAAGAAAAATTCTAAAGAATAATGAATTTTTCTAACTTTTACATAAATCTTTTTAATTATAATGAATTCTCTATTTTTGTACTATTTTTGTATTTATGTTTTTATTGTTTTTCTAATTTTTATCTAGTAATTGAATTATTTTTTATATTAAACTATCTTAGTTTTTAGTTATTTCTTAGTATTAAATTATTTTTCATTTTTGGGGATCTATTATTTTCTTTTTGATTTTCTGAAAATATTTATATTAACTAATATATATTTATTATATTGAGGTTTTTTCATGAAAGAATTATTTGTTGTTGCAGCTATAATAAAAAAAGATAATAAAATATTAGCTACTCAAAGAGGATATGGTGAATTTGAAGGAATGTGGGAATTTCCTGGAGGTAAAATTGAAGAAGGAGAATCTAAGGAATCTGCTTTAATTCGTGAAATTAAAGAAGAATTAAATGCAGATATTGAAGTTGAAAAATTCGCTATTGATTTAGAATGGCAGTACCCTAATTTCTATTTGTTTATGTCTTGCTTTGAATGTATCTTAAAAAGTGATTTTGAGCTTTTAGAACATAATAATTCTAAATGGTTATCTAAAGAAGAATTGGATTCTGTTGAATGGATTCCTGCAGATATTGCTGCTGTTAATTATTTAAAAGAGAATATGTAAGTATTTTTTTATTAACCTTTTTTTAATTTATTTTTTAATTTAAAAGTTTTTCAGTATGGTTATTTTTAGTAAATAATCAAATAGAAACTTTTAAGTAGTTTTTGTATTATAATATTAATTAAAACATAATATGTGGTGAAATCCTCTTATTGGGATTTCACATTTTTTCCTTTTTTTAATTTTTTTATTTTATTAAATTTTAATTTTTAATCTATTTTTTAAAATTATTTAGTTATATATAAATACTTTCCTAATCAAATATATCAATAAGGGAGGTTTAATTTTGGTTAAATATTGTCCTAAATGTGGAAGAGCTTGTAATAATGATGATATTTTTTGTATTGATTGTGGATTTGATTTCAAAAATATCATGGCTGATTTTGATGATTCTAAAGATATTAAAAATTTATATATTGAAAATAAAAGTGATGGTTTGAATAAAATTTCTAATTCTGAGGATTCATTCTTTACTAAAAAGAATATAATAATTATTCTTATTGCTGTGTTAATAATTGCTATTTCTACTTATATTATAATAGATCATTATAGTGTTCACACTAAAATTGAAGGAAATCTAGAAATAAGTACTCAAGAATGTTGGAATGGTACTAAATTGGTTAAATGTCGTGCTTTAAATGATTCTAATGATACTTTTGTTCTTTATGCATATAATAAAGATAAGAGTGTAACTCAAGTATATTATATAAATGGTGTAAAAAGTAATATGCATATTGATAATGATGGTACATATTCATATAACTTGAATGCTCAAGACGCAAATGGTAATTACTTAAATTATAATGGTGCTGGAGATAAAAATCATGCTAATATGAATTATGATTCTAATATTGATGGTGTTAAATCAAATATGAATTATAATGCTAATTAATAATGTTTTCATATATTGAATAACTTTGATGATAAAGAAGAAAATAG
>JAKSUF010000184.1 GCA_024409145.1 archaeon
TATAAATGTGATGAAACTATTAATACTAAAGTTGGTTTATTAACAGTAGAAGAATATTTATTAGCTGGTGCTAAAGAGAGTTATTTAAATAATAAGAATTATTGGTGGTTATTAAATTATAGTGATAAAAAACCATTATATGTTAATACTGAAGGTAATATTAATAATACTGTTGTTAATAATGGAGAATACTATTCATTTGGTGTTAGACCTGTAATCACTATAAGTAGAGATATAGAGTTAATGAATGGTGTTGGTACTTTAGAAGATCCATATATAATTGGGTTAGAAGATCATGCATATTTAAATGAACATAATATTGGTTCTTATGTTAAATATAATGATTATAATTTTAGAATTATTGATAATAATGAAAATTATACTAAATTAATACTTGAAGGATATATTGATGAAAATAAATATACTTATAATCAAGTTAATGGTAAATTAAATGAATTTATTAAAAACTTTGATGAAAAACATTTATATAAAGGTAAATTTATTAGTAATCAATATAATAATAGTACTGGATATAATTATATTAATAAGACAGATAAATCTAGTGATAATTATATTGGTTTACCAAGTATTAAAGATTTATATATTTTAAGTTATAAAGATTATTGGTTAAATAATAGTTATGATGGTACATTCTCATATACTGTAGGAAGTAATAATACTTTATTTAAAGATTTAAAGAGTAATAAGAATTATATAAGACCTATTATTTATTTAAATAATGAAGTAATTATTAGTGGTGGTACTGGATTACAAAATGATCCTTTAATTATTGAAGGAGGTGCAAAGAATGAGCTTTAAAACTAAAGTATTCATAGTTATAGACTTCATTATCATTTGCTGTTTTGTATTCGTATATGGTCCATGGGATTATGCAAAGAATTTCTGGATTTGTACTGCAATGGAAACTGGCTCACATAGATATCTTGCTAATATGTTCTATTCTCAAAAAGTTATTGATGATGTAATGAGTCAAAACTATTTAGAAGAAATAAATGAAGATACTGATACTAGTAGTATAACAGTTGGTCAAATAGAAACTGTTGGTGATTATGTAGATGGTTATGATAAAGAAATTCTTGAACATGAAGAAGGACAAGATTTTAAATATATTACATTTAAATATGGAGATTTTGATGTTCATCTAATTGCAATATATGATCCTACAAAAGTAAATGCTGCTTATAATAATCCATTATATAAAGGTAGAATATTATCTGATATATCTAAAGAAGTTAATGCACAATGTGCTATTAATGGTGGAGGATATTCTTGGAGTAATAGTAAACCTGCAGGATTAGTAGTTCATGATGGAAAAGTTGTTTATGCTTCTAGTTCTGGATATAATGAAGCTGCTGCATTAACTTGGGATGGAAAATTAATTTATGGAAGTTTTAGACCTGCTGATATTGAATCAAAAAATATTAAAGAGGCTTTAACTTTCTGGCCAGCATTAATTGTAAATGGTAAAGCTGTTTCAATGAAGGGTAATGGTGGTTCTGGACAAAATCCAAGAACTGTTATTGCACAAAGAAAAGATGGTGTAATTTTATTCTTAGTAGTTAATGGATATGGTTCTAGGTTATCATATAGAGGTAGAGGTGGAGTATATTATAGTGATTTAATTACTATATTACAAAGATATAAAGCTTATACTGCTATAAATATGGATGGTGGTAGTAGTAGTACTATGGTTATTAACCATAAACTAGTTAACGATCCGTGTGAACCACAAAGAGAAGGACAAGATTTTATTAGATCTGCATGGTATTTAGCACCGAAGGCTGAAGGAAATGAGTAAAAAATAAGCGAAAAGCAAGAAAAAACAAGTGAATAAGGCATTCTTATTCACTTTTTTTGACATTTTTATTGACATTTTCTAAATTTATGGTAATATTGTATATGTCCTTTGAAAAAAGGTCACTGTATTGCTTTTCGTCTTATTTGTAATACAGGTAGTTAATGCGGATGTAGTTTAATGGTAGAACTTCAGCCTTCCAAGCTGACCACGTGGGTCCGATTCCCATCATCCGCTCCATTAGATAACAAAGAGAAGTAGAGATACTTTTCTTTTTTTTTATACTTTTTCCCACCTGGTCAGGTCTTGGAAGTTATACAAAAACTATCCTATAAAGAAAGGATGGAACTATGATAAATATTATTAAAGAAAAATTAGATATTGAAGATTTAAAACTAAGCAAAGAAAAAGATGACTTTGAAAGATAAAATCAATCAATTATCATTTTTTTCTTTTTTATGAGTATTCTAAACATTTACAATTAAATAATAACATATTGCTATAAATCAAAAAGATTAGTTATATTTCAAACTAATCTGATATTATTCTTTCTAATTAAACAGTTTTTATAAATTTATTTATAATTAATAAAACATACATAATTCCAAAATAAATATAATTTTGTGTTATATATAGTGCTTTTTCTCCAACT
The DNA here is from genome assembly GCA_024409145.1 of archaeon. Taxonomy (GTDB): domain Archaea; phylum Methanobacteriota; class Methanobacteria; order Methanobacteriales; family Methanobacteriaceae; genus Methanobrevibacter. The sequence goes on from JAKSUF010000184.1 coordinate 2,469, forward strand.
GTTGTTTCACTTATTATAGTTTGTAAATTAGGATTTATAAAATAATTTAAATGAACTAAAATTATCACTACCATAACTATTATATTTAAAACAAAGTTTGTTCTGGATTCTTTTTCTTCAAATCCAGTAAAACTATAAAATAATATTAACCAAGATGTAGTCATAAATAATAAATTTGAAAATTTTTCTTTAAGATTATCAATTTTTATAAATAAATTTGTTTGATTAACAACCATATCTAATGCTAAAGATAAAACTATTAAAAAAGAAACAAAATACAAAACATACATAACTATTCTATATATCAATTTAATTTTTTTGTTTTTTATTATATTCATTTTACTATGCATAATAATAGGTATTGCGAAAAACAATGACAATAAAACACTTATACCACTCATTGTAGAATATTCATATCTTGTAGATAAAAATGTAAAAAATGAAAGTAAAACAGTTATAACAGCCAAAAATAACTTTACAATATTTTTATTCATCATTTTCACCATCCTTTATTAATTCTTCTAAAAATAAAGAATAAATATAGTATTTATCATAAAGATATTGAGATGTTTGATTTCCTATTGATTCATCTTTATTTGAATCATAATAGTAATTATATTTATAACAATTATTAATAAAATATTGAAGTTCCCTTTTATAACTATAAAAACTATCAATATAAGTCCAATTTTCATTATTAAAAGCACTATAATCTGTTATTTTTAATATCTCGCTAACACCATTTGATTCTCCATATACCATTTTTTTTATATCGTTAAAAGTATAATAATCTTTAATCCTAGAATTATATAAACCAAGAAAATTATTTAATCTTTATGGTACAATTTTTGATCTTCATCTAAATCTTTTTCTATAATTGTAATTATTTGATTTAATTCATCTGTTGAATAATTAATTTTTCCTATTTTTATTAATTCAATTTTCTTTTCTATATTAGGAAATAATTTTTCGCCTATTTTAGTGCCTTCAATATCATTAATCATAATATTAGGATAATAACGATGGTTAAAAAAAACACTAATTTTCAAATTATTAAATACTATAGTTAAAAAAATTACTGTAATTAAAGTAACAATAACATTGCTTATTGTCTTATACATTTTCATTTTTGTACTTTCTTTAGCATAATTCATTGAATATAATAATTCTTCTTTTTCTAAACTTTTATTTTTTTTTATTTTTTCACCTTTTAACAATTCAATAATAGATACACCTAATATTTTTGATAAATCTTCAAGTAAAGATATATCAGGACAACCTTTTCCTCGTTCCCATTTACTTATTGCTCTATCTGTAATGTTTAATTTATCTGCTAATTCAATTTGAGTTAAACCTTTTTTCTTTCTTGAAGTTGCAATGAATTTACCTATCTTATCACAATTCATAATCTCCCTCCATTTTTATTATATATGTTAAATAAATGAAAAGCACCAAACTAATCGTTGAGTTGAAAAGAAATTCTAATTCTTTTTATATTCTAAACACTATTAAATAAATTTATTTACATTCTATTCTATCTTCGTTTGATACAATAATCATACCTTTTGTATT
>JAKSUF010000185.1 GCA_024409145.1 archaeon
ATATATATATGTAATGTATATATTATTAGATAACTATTGATTAATTATTCGATTAATATAATAATTAGATAATTATTGACTAATTATTCAATGGTATAAATTTACTCATTTTAAATTTAAAATCATTAAATTAAATTAGATATTACTTTCAATTAATAATTTAAAGGAGATAAAAAATGGATTGGATTTTAATAATTGGAATAATAATAGTTATTCTACTTATCGTATTCATTATATCATTATATAATGGACTTGTTAAAGCAAAAAATAGAGTTAAAAATGCATGGGCTCAAATTGATGTTCAGTTAAATAGAAGAGCAGATCTTATACCTAATTTAATTGAAACTGTAAAAGGTTATGCAGCACATGAAAAAACTATCTTTGATGATGTTACTAAAGCTAGATCTGGACTTATGAATGCAAATACTGTAAAAGATATTGAAGAAGCAAACAATAACTTAAGTGGAACTTTAAAAACATTATTTGCAGTAGCTGAAAATTATCCTGATTTAAAAGCTAATGAAAATTTTAAAGAATTACAAAAACAATTAGCTGAAACTGAGGACAAAATTGCATATAGTAGACAATTTTATAATGATACTGTTTACAAGTACAATAACAAATGTCAAACTTTCCCAAGTAATTTATTCGCAAATATGTTTGGGTTTAAAGAAGCTGATTTCTTTGAAGTAGCTGGTGAAGCAAGAACAGTACCTAAAGTAGAATTTTAAAATATTAAATATAAATCTAATAATAAGTAGAATTCTGAAATAATAAATAGAAATCTAATACTAATTAGAACTCTAAAAAAATAAATAGAAATCTAATAATAAGTAGAATTCTAAATTAATTCTACTATTACTACTTTTTATTATAAATAACAAAATTAAGGAAACTTTTTAAAAGTTTATAGTTAAGGAGAGGACTATGAAATTAAAAAGAAAAATAATTGCAATTACATTAATTTCCTTATTTTTATTATCAACTATTCCGTTAGTATCTGCAGATGATGTTGATTATGAATTAGATAATGCAAAGGTTAATTTAATTGTACAAAATAATGGACTTTTACATGTAACTGAAGCTATCAAATACCATTTTGATTCTTCAGCAAATGGGGTTTACAGAGATATTCAATTAAAAGATAATCAGACAATAGAAAATTTAAGAGTTGGAATTGATGGAGCATATGGAACATATGAAATATTCAATGAGAGTAATAAATTTAAGATAAAAGTTTATTTATACTCTGATCCAGCAAAAACTCATAAAATACATTCTGGCTCTGATATTACAGTTTACTATGACTATGATATGACTCATGCAATAAAAATATATAAAGATACTGCTGAGTTACATTATAAATTATGGGGAGAAGAATGGGATGTAGCATTATATCAACTAAAGGGAACAGTTGAATTCCAAGATAAAACCGGAATTGAATACTGGCTTAATCCATATAATAAAGTAACAAATGACAGTTTTAAAAATAATATTTTAAATGTTGAATCAGGTTATATTCCAGATGGACAATATTTAGAAGTTAGAGCACTTATCCCATTAGAACAATTTGATAATCCTATTTATGCACAATTTATCAATTCTAATGGAAAAGAAGAAGTTAGAAAAATCCAAGAAGACTATGATAATGCAAATAACTTTGCAGAATTTGGTTTTAAAGCATTAATAGCATTAGGATTTTTATCTTTAATAATCCCATTAAGAATTTATTGGAAATATGGTAGAGAACCTAAAATTAGTTATAATGGAATTTATGAAAGAGAACCACCTACAAAAGATTCTCCAGTACTTGTAAATGCATTACAAGGAGGATTATCTTCAACAGTTGGATCAATTGATAACCATGGATTCCAAGCAGCAGTTATGGATTTAATTAATAGAAACTATCTTAAAATTAGTAGAGAAGAAATTTCCGAAGATGGTTTATTAGCTGATAAAGACAGTGCAATCTTAAATATTAACTATGAAAAAATAAATGAATTAAGTCCTAATGAAAAATTGATTATCAATATGTTAAAAGAATTTGAAGAAAATGGTTCAATAAGTTTAAAAGATATGAAATCTAAACTTCACAATACTGTGACTGCAGAAAAATTTGTTAAAGATTTAGATTATTGGAAAAGAGATTTCATAGACACATATTTACCAAAAGATGAATTTAAAAAATATTTCATAGATGATGGAGCTATATATTTAATAATATATGGTATTGTATTAGCAATATTTGGTGGAATAATGCTTTACTTATCCTTAGGTTCTATAGTAGAATCTTCATTTATGGGAGGATTAGTAGGAATATTATTCCTTATTTTAGGAATAGGAACTTGTTTCTTACCTAATACAATAGGTGGAAGATGGACAGAATATGGTGCTGAATTTAATGCTAAATGGAAAAACTTTAAGAAATATCTTAAAGAATATTCCTTAATTAATGAGCATCCACCAGAATCTATAGCAATATGGAATGAATACTTAGTTTATGGTACAGCTCTTGGAGTGGCAGATAATGTTTATAAAGCAATGAAAACTAATGTCCCTACAGGAGCTTACTATGATAATGATTTATTCTTGTTCTATTCTATTGGAGGATATCATTCCCTTAATAGTGCAATAACCACAGGAATAAGTACTTCTAGTTCTAATGATAGTGCTGGAGGAGTCGGAGGAGGTTCCGGTGGAGGAGGTGGAGGAGCATTTTAGCTCTGAAACCTATTAATAATTAATAGTTAGAAATAACTATTAATTATATTATTTTTTTTAAAAAACTATTTTTATAATCTAATAAATTAAAAAAAAACTATTTTTATAATCTAATAAATTAAAAAAAAACTATTTTTATAATCTAATAAATTAAAAAGTAATAGAAATTCTAAAAATTAAAAAGTTAAAAAAAGAATAATAAATAAAATAAAAAATTAAAAAAATAAAAATTTATTTTCTTAAGAATAATTCATTAAGACCCGCGAATAATAACCATAAACCAATGAGTATACCTAAAACTTTAGGATCTTTAATGAATAAATTACCAATGATTAAATAAATAACTGCTATAATAATACCAAAAACAGCACCATATTTACTTCCTTCATTAAATAAACCCATTATAGATACAATTAAGAGAATTATTGCAGTAATATATATTATAAATCCAATCACATAGGATAAAACTTCAGGATTAAATATGATTAAAAATCCAAATATTAAAACAAGAACTCCTAAAATAATAGAAACTATATTTTTATTACCTATAACTCCAGTTAAAAGAGCAAAGAAACCAATTCCTAAAATAGGGATTCCTATAAGCAATGCCTGAGAAATTAAACCAAATATTGGACATATTAACATTATTATACCTAATATTATAGCAACTATACCAAATGTAGCATTATTTTTCATTTTTTTTCACCACCACTTAGTTTTATATATTTAATATTATACATTATTAAGATATAAATTATTCTAAAATTATTAAAAATAAAATCAAAATAAGAATTTAGTAAAAATTAAGAAATTGTCAAGATTCGTTTGTAAAAAAGAGGCTTTAAAAAGGGATTTTACAATGAACGCTTAGCATATCCGTTAATTAGCAAGAAACGATGTTCTGAGACATAATCATCATATCAGAATCGTTAAAGATGAATCAGTTCAACTATTTAACATACCAACTCCAACGCGGAAACCTCAATGATTCCTTGCTTGAAATAAGCGTGGTGGTTGCGGAGCACTTTGATGGCGACCAATTTTCGGGAAGGCAACTGCTGTGCTTTCAGCACTTGTCCGAACGTTCCATGTCCGAGAACACCGAGGACCTTGTATTGGGTATGCAGTTCGTATCCGCCATTGGACCTAAGCAAACAAGCAAATTAGATCGTTTTTGTAACATAACAAAATGTCTTTCGTAAAATTAAGTGAATTATCTTGGTGAATCATAAACACAACCGATTACAAATGATGTAAAAGTGTTCCCAATACAAAACGATGTTAGTG
>JAKSUF010000186.1 GCA_024409145.1 archaeon
AATAAATTTGAAAGATATTATTATCAATTAAAGATTATTTTAAATATAATTAATAATATAATATTAATATTATAAATTAATAATGTTCTTATTCACTTGTAATTTATGATTAGTACACTTTATATTAGTTATATCTTATTATTCAAAATTAAAATTTTAAATTATATTGTTAGCATTATTATTTAATTAAATTATTATTCATATGGAGAGATAATTATGAAAGATATTAAGAAATCTTGTCCTGAAGGAAATCATAATAGTTCAAAATTTGCTCATATTACTAAAGTACATCCTTGTTATAATGAAAAATTACATGACAAAGTAGGTAGGGCTCATGTTCCAATAGCACCTAAATGTAATATTGGTTGTAATTTCTGTACTCGTTCAATTAATGCAGAAGAAAAAAGACCTGGTGTGGCAGGTCGTATATTAACTGCTGATGAAGCTATTGAACATGTTAAGGAAGTAACTGAAGATAGTGAAATTGCAGTTGTTGGTGTAGCAGGTCCTGGAGACTCATTAGCTAATGATACTACATTTGAATTCTTTGAAAAATTAGAAGAAGTAAATCCTGGTTTAATTAAATGTATGAGTACTAATGGTCTTTTACTTCCAAAATATGCTGAAAAACTTGCAGATTTAGGAGTAAAAACTGTAACTGTAACTGTAAATGCAGTTGACCCTGAAATGGGTATGAAAGTTAACTCTTTTATTAATTATGAAGACAAAATATACAAAGGTCTTGAAGCAGCAGAAATTTTACTTAAAAATCAACTTGAAGGTATTAAAAAAGTTACTGATGCTGGAGTTATTGTAAAAGTCAACACTGTTCTTATTCCTGGATTAAATGATGAACATGTTGTTGAAATTGCTAAAACTGTAAAAGAAGCAGGCGCATCTTTAATGAATATTTTGCCTCTTATTCCATTAAATAAAATGGCAGATTATGAAAGACCTGACTGTATGATGATGGAAAAAGTTAGAGATGAAGTTGAAGAAATTTTACCGGTATTTAGAGCATGTACTCAATGTAGGGCTGATGCTTATGGAATTCCGGGTAAAAAAGGACATGATCATCATTTAGGGGATGAAGGAGACTTCCCACAAAGTCATTATTAATTATAATTATTATGTGATTTGATGAAAAATATTTGGAAGATAGCTATTATAATTTTTGCAATTTGTGGGATTTTATTTGTAACTTATTCCTCATTTATTGTAATTCAAGATAATAATGATTTACTAACTTATGGGGATGATTATAATAATTATTCTACAAATCATTCTATTAAATTAGAAGATGATGTTTCTTTATCTAAAGATTTGAATATTTCTAAAGGAAATTATACTTTATCTATAGATTGTGATGCTGAGTGGTATTTAAACTGTTCTATTAATGGTAAAAATTATCAAGAAAATGGAAATGGTTCTAAGAATATTAGCTTAGGGAATATTTATACTAACTCTTCATTTGATTTTAATCAAATTAAAAATGGATCTACTTGTTTAGATATTTATAACTCTAATAAATTTATTGGATCAGTATATCAAAAAGGAAAAACTGTTAAGATTCATTATGATTTAAATGTTAACTAATATTTTCAAAAAGGGAAATGGTTAGGATTATGATTTAAATGTTAAATAATAGTTGTATGTTATTATTAAGGGGATTTTTATGAGAACATTAGAATGGGAAGATAATAAATTAAAACTTATTGATCAAACAAAATTACCTGATGAGTTAACTTATGTTTATTGTGAAACTTATCAAGAGGTTATTACTGCTATTAAGGATATGATTGTTCGTGGTGCACCTGCTATTGGTGTCTCTGCTGCATTTGGTATGGCATTAGCAGAACTTGCAGGAGAAAATATGGATGATGTAGCTGTTGAAATGAAATCTGCAAGACCTACTGCAGTTAATTTAATGTGGGCAGTAGATAGAGTAATGGCTAGTGAGAATGCTCTTGAAGAAGCATTGAAAATGTTTCAGGAGGATATTGATACAAATAAAGCAATTGGTAAATATGGTTCTGAAATTGTTGATGGAGGAGATACTTTATTAACTCATTGTAATGCTGGTGCTCTTGCATGTGTTGACTATGGTACTGCTCTTGGAGTATTTAGAGCTGCTCATGAAGATGGTAAAAAAATTAAGGTTATTTGTGATGAAACTCGTCCTCGTGGTCAGGGAGCAAGTTTAAGTGTTTGGGAAATGCAGCAAGAAAATATTCCTGTTAAATTAATTCCTGATGTTGCAAGTGGTTATTTAATGAGTAAAGGTTTAATTGATAAAGTAGTTATTGGTGCAGATAGGGTTGCTCATGATGGAATTGCTAATAAAATTGGTTCATTTATGGTGGCTCTTGCAGCTAAACGTTTTGATATTCCTTTTTATGTAGCTGCTCCATTTAGTACTTTTGATAAAGATATTTCAATTTTTGATACTGAAATTGAAGAACGTGCTGCTGAAGAAGTTACTCATTATGGTGGTTCTAGAATATGTCCTAAAGGAACTGAAGTAATTAATCCAGCTTTTGATATTGTCCCTAAAGACTTAATAACTGGAGTAATCACTGAAAAAGGAATTATTGATTTAAATTCAATTGAAAATTTTGAAGATTTATTCTAATTTATCTTCATTTTCTTTTTTTATGCTTAATTTTTATTTTTTATATTTAATTTTTGATTTCGTTAATTTTACAGTCAATAGCTACATGCCATTCTCTTGGACTTACATTTTTTACTTTTCTTGTATTTAATATTTCTACAGTTTTATTATGTTTTTTAGCAAGCTCTTGAACTTTTGAAATTCCATGTGAAAAACCATTTGAAAATTCATAATAATGGATAACTCCACCATCTTTTGTAAGTGAAATAGCTAAATCTAAGAATTCTGGAGCAAGTCCTGGAAGATTCATAATTAATCTATCAAATTTTTTACCTTTGATTTCGTTTTCTGCAACAATATTCGTATCTCCACAAATACTTATTATTTCAGATCCTTCTTTTAATTTATTACGTTTAGCATTTTCCTTTAAGTATTTGATAGCAACATCATTAATATCTACTGCAGTTATTTTCACTGATTTATTACGTGCAATTATAACTGGGAATGGGCCGATTCCTGCAAACATATCTAGGATTTCTTCTCCATCTTTTGTTGCATCAGCTACTCTTTTTCTCTCAGTAGCTAATCTTGGTGAGAAGTATACATTTTTAACATCTAATTTAAGTCTTGCACCATGTTCTTTATGTGTTGTTATACTATTATCTTCTCCAGCAATTAATTCAAGTTCTCTTGTTCTTGTAACTCCTTTTATTGCACTTTTTTTCATAAATACTGTTTTTCGTTTTGTAATTTTAAGTGCAGCTTCCCCTATTTCTTTTTTATGTTTTTGAAGTTCTTCAGGTATTTCAAGAATAACAATATCTCCAATAATATCAAAAGATGTTTTTAAATTTTCACTTTCTTCCTTTGTTAATTTTCCTTTAAGAAGTTCACTAATACTTTTAGGATAATGTTTTTGCTCTTCAAGTTCACTTTCTATGATGTTTATTGTAAACTCTTCTTTATTTGAAATAATATTCTCTTTTATTTCTTTAATTATTTCATCTAATTCTTTTTTATCTATATTAATAATTGGAATTAAACCATAATTATTTTCTACTTTAATTTTGTGATCTAAACTTAAAATCTTATTTTTTACAATAATTTGTCTAGTTTCCTCTAGATTGCATACTGGAATTTTTATAGCTAACATTATTGCCCTCTTTAAATTATTTTAATGATTGATATTTCTAGTCTGTTTGATCATTCTATTAATTTAATGAATCATTTATCCAATTAAACAATTACTTTTTTTCAATTGTTTTTGTTATTAGAATAAATTCTTTTATTTGGATAATTTTTGTTTTATAGAATAATTTATTTAATTTAATTATTTCTTATATTTTAAT
>JAKSUF010000187.1 GCA_024409145.1 archaeon
TTTTTATTAGTCTATTTTATTTTCATAGTTTGTTGTTCTGTTTTGTTCTTTAATTATTTATTTTTTATTAAATTTTGATATTTTAACTATCTCATCTTAATTACTTGTTATATATTTTAATTAATTTTAACTCCATTTAATTAAATTAAATATTTCTTTTATTATCTTACTATTTTCTACTATTTTTATAAATATTATTGTCTGTAATTTTAATTAAAGGGATAGTTTTTTAATTCTTATTTTTTATTTGGGTTTATTGGGGATTGGATAAAATTAAAAAAATGATAAAATAAACTCATAAAATAAGTTAATAAAAACAGTGTAATAAAATAATATAAAAAAAGAAAGAATTAAGTTCTACAAATTGTAGAACTAATTAATTTATTGGTTTTCTTCACGTTGTTTAAGTAATTCGAGACCTAAATCTCCAAGTTTATACTTTTGAATCTTACCACTGGTAGTAAGTGGGAATTCGTTAACAAAGAAAACATATTTTGGTACTTTATATCTTGCAATTTTACCAATTGAGAAGTCTCTGATATCTGCTTCAGTAACATCATCATAACCTTCTTCTTTAATAATAAATGCACCAACAATTTCTCCATATTTTTCATCTGGAATTCCAGCAACTTGAACATCTTGAACACATGGGTGAGTGAAAAGGAATTCTTCAATTTCTCTTGGGTAAATATTTTCTCCACCACGAATAATCATGTCTTTTATACGTCCTACGATGGAGTAATATCCATCTTCATCTACAGTTGCAAGGTCTCCACTGTGTAACCATCCATCTGGTTCAATAGTTTCTGCAGTTTTTTCAGGCATATTATAATAACCTTTCATAACATTGAAACCTCTACACATGATTTCTCCTTTTTCACCAGGGCCAACTTCTTCTCCAGTTTCTGGATCAACAATTTTAACTTCAATATTCGGGAATTTTCTACCCACAGTATTAATTTTTTTCTCAAATGAGTCATGTACATTGGTTTGAGTAAATCCTGGAGCTGCTTCGGTAAGTCCATAAACACTTGTAATTCCAGTCATGTTCATTTTTTCAATTGCATCTTTCATAGTTTCAACTGGACAAGTAGAACCTGCCATAATTCCAGTACGGAGTGATGACATATCAAACATATCAAACATTGGGTGAGTCATCATACCAATAAACATAGTTGGTACTCCATAAACTGCAGTACATTTTTCTTTTTGAATAGATGAAATAGCTAAAAGAGGATCATATTCTTCAAGTACGACTAATGTAGATCCATGAGTAATAACCGCCATTACACCAAGAACAGTACCGAAACAATGGAAAAGAGGTACTTGTAAAAGAAGTCTATCTTCAGGACCATATTCCATATTTTCTCCAATGTAATAACCATCATTTACAATATTACGACTAGTAAGCATTACTCCTTTAGGGAATCCTTCAGTACCACTTGTATATTGCATATTAATTACATCATGTTGAGTAACATTGTCTTTTATTTTTTGATACTCTTCATCATCATAATTCATACCGAGTAATAATAATTCATTAGTATTATACATTCCTCTGTGTTTCTCTTGCCCTACATGAAGAACATATTTTAAGAATGGGAATTTTTCACTACTTAAATCTCCTCTTTCACATTCAAGCATTTCTGGTACAAGTTCATGCATCATATCTAAATAGCTAGTTCCTCTAAATTCATCAGTCATAGCTATTGCTTTCATATCTGATTGTTTTAACACATATTCAAGCTCGTGTGATTGATATGCAGTATTTACAGTTACAATAGTTGCACCGATTTTAGCAGTTGCAAACATGTAAGTTAACCATTCTGGAACATTTTTAGCCCAAATTCCTACATGGTCTCCTTTTTCAATTCCAATAGATAAGAGTCCTTTTGCTAAATTATTAACTCTATCATCAAATTCTTTATAAGTAAATCTAAGATTTCTGTCTGGGTAAACCATGAATTCATGGTCTGGTTGTTTTTCAACTTGAGTTTCAAAAAACTTTCCTAATGAAAGTTCAGTAAATAGTTCACTCATTTTTTCACCTCTTTAAGTTTTTATCCCTTTTAATTAATATAATATTAATTTTGTTTTAAAGTTTTAGTTAACCCTATTTTATATTTTAATTAGATATTTTTTAGTTAAGTTCTAGTTTATATTTTGGTTAACTTTTAAATTAAACGTTTTTAAAGTGTTTAGTTAACTTTTCTTAGTTAATTGTAATTTACAAGTTTTAGTTAACTTAATCCTTTACATCATTTTACATATTTAGTTAACTTAATTGTTAACATAATGAGTTTTAATTAAATTTTTAATATTATTAATTTTTTAATAATTTTTAATTTAATTTAAACTCTATTTACGAGTTCTTTTTAAAACTCTGATAATTTAATCAAATGTTGGAAATATTAAATATCTTTACCAATATCGGATTCATTTATCAAATGTTCTCGCAACTGTTCTCTAATTTTTTCATTAAGTACTTTTTTCTCTTGTTTGTTGAAATCATAATTGACAAGTACACATTTTCCTTTAGCTTTCAATTCGCCTTCTTGCCAAGCTTCATTACCTATAATGAAAGATGTATTCCCAATATGTAAAACATAGGTTCTAATTTCCACATCATGATTATAGAATATTTGTCCTATAAAATCAATCTCTGTACGAACCAATATCAATTCCCACTCATTGTTTTGCAAGTCCAAGGCTGGATCAAAGAATCTAAAGATATCATTTCTTCCAAGCTCAAACCAATTTCCTATGGTATTGTTGTTCACATGTTTGAGAGCATCAATATTTGCAAATTGTGGCGTTACAGTTATTTTGAACATTTTTTTCATCCGTTTAGTTTTGCTTTAATCTACTTATTAAATTTATAATTCAATAGATTACTATTATAATAGCAAGATTACTTTTATAATAGCACTATATAATTTAATTAAAAATTTCAAAATTTAATAAATAGTTTTTATTTTGTTTAATTTTATTAATTCTTCATTTAGTTATCATCTACTTAATAAGGGGTGTATAAAACAGCTAAGATTTTTGCTGGTTTTCCAGTTGAGTGTAAATGGTGTGGTACAACTCCATCATAGAAAATACTGTCTCCAGCTGCTACAGTGAAAGTTTCTTTACCATATTCAACTTCAATTTCACCTTCTAATACGTAAATGAATTCTTCACCTTCGTGGTAAGATAATTCATAATCTTTTTCTTCAGTGTTAACATCAATTATGAATGGGTCAATATTTCTATCAATTTTACCTGCACCTAATGCATGGAATTCTAAATTAGTTGCATTAGTAACATCTTCTCTTCCAGAGAAATATAAAACATTGTTTGGTTTTCCTCCTCTTACTACAACAGGTCCGAGTTGTGGTGCATCATCAAGGAAAGTTCCAAGTCTTACACCTAATGCTCTTGCCATTTTAGTAAGTGGGGTGAGTGAAGGAATAATTTCTCCATCTTCCATAGCTTTTAATACATCTAAACTTACTTTACTTTTTTCAGCAAGTTCTTCAATAGTCATATTTCGTCTTTCTCTTATTTCTTTTATTTTTAAAGCAAATTCGATATTTTTTTCCATATTATCACCTATTGGTGTTTTTATAAAATGATGATTTTAGTAATGATGGGTATTGCCATATATATTTATATTAATAATAATATAATTATTACTAAATCATACAATAGATAATTATATTTTTATTTATATTTATACTTTATTGAATGCTTTTGTTCATTTTTCATTTTTTTATACATAATTTAATTTAATTTTGTTAGTTTATTCAATTTTATTATATAAATTTTGAAGTTAGTTTATCTTAATTTCAAATTTTAAAACATGTTTTATAATTATTTAATTATTGTTTTTTATCTTTTATTTGTGGATATTTTATGGTTAATTTTCTAAAATTATGGTCCAATAGTAATACTTTATAAATA
>JAKSUF010000188.1 GCA_024409145.1 archaeon
TTTATACTTTTGATTATTATTATTGTTTAAATGGTGCTTATTTTAATTTAATTAAGTAGTGTTAGATTATCGTGACATATGATTAAATATGTCTATATGTTCTTTATTAAATTTATAAAACATGTCATTTAAAAAATGATAAAAAATATTTTAATATGTGATATCTTGAATTATAATTATATTATACTTAATAGTTATATCCTTATTATAAAATCAGTTGAATACTATAATTGTAATTAAATAGGTTAGAATATTTATAAAACAGATAAATAGTTATAAATAATTAAAAAGTAAAAAAAGAAGCTATTAAATTGTATTTAATAGCTATAAATTAATATGTGATGGGTAATTATTTGCCCATAGCATCTTTGACTTTATCAAAGAATCCTTTTTTTATTTCAGAAATTTCTTCTCCACTTATCTCTGCGAATTTTCTTAAGAGTTTTTGTTGTTCTTTATTAAGTTTTTGAGGAACAACAACAGTTACAGTTACATAAAGATTTCCTTTTATGTCTCTTTGCATAACTGGCATTCCTTTGCCTCTTAATCTAAATACACTTCCACTTTGAGTTCCTGCAGGGATTTTAAGTTCAACTTCTCCATTAATTGTTGGAATGTCTACAGTATCTCCTAAACTTGCTTGAACAAAACTAATTTGTTTTTCATAGTAAAGGTTGGATCCATCTCTTTGGAAGTCTAGGTGCTTTTGGATATTAATTTCTACATAGAGGTTTCCTGGAATAGCTCCTTTTTCTCCAGCATTTCCTTCTCCACTTATTCTTAAGCGGTTTCCATCTTCAACACCTGCTGGAATTTTGACACTAATTGTTTTTTCTTCTTTAACAGTTCCTCTTCCTCTACATTTAGAACATGGTTCCTTGATTATTTTTCCAGTTCCACGGCAGTTTCTACATTCTCCATAGCTAACTACTTGACCGAATAAACTGCTTCTGACCTGTTTTACTTGTCCTGTTCCTCCACAATGAGGACAGGTTTCTACATCACTTCCAGGTTCTGCTCTTTCACCGTGACAATGAGGACATTCAACATCATGTTTGATGGTGATTTCTTTTTCTACTCCCATAGATGCTTCTTCTAAAGAAATCGTGACACGGGAGTAAATATCGCTTCCTCTTTGAGGTCCTCTTCGTGATGATCTTGGTCTTCCACCACCAAATCCTCCAAATCCAAACATTTCGAAGATATCTTCTATACCTCCACCACCAAATCCTTGGAATATGTCTTCAAATCCTTCGAAGTTTGCATTTCTAAAGATGTCTTCAGTAGAATAACCATCCATACCTGCATGGCCATATTGGTCATATCTTCTTCTTTTGTCTTCATCAGATAAAACAGCGTAAGCTTCACTTATCTCTTTAAATTTTTCACTAGCTTCATCTTTTTTATCTTCTTCAACAACATCTGGGTGATATTGTTTAGCTAATTTACGATAAGCTTTTTTAATTTCTTTATCAGTAGCTCCTTTATCTATCCCTAGAACTTCGTAATAGTCACGTTTTTCTACCATTTAGTCACCTTATAATAAAATAAATTTAAATATTGATTTTTTAAATCTTAAATATTAATTAAAAGTTAATCTTATTTTAATTTAAATTATAATCTATTTAATTTAGAGTATAATCTTAATTAAATTACTATTCGGATTATTTGATGTGATTATAATTTAATTTTAATTATCAAGTAAATATTAAAGAATTAATTAAGTAATAATCTTTAAAGTTAAGCATTAATTAAACTAATTAAAACATTTTTCTTTTTAAATTGTTTTAATTTAGTTCTCTAAAATTAGATATTAGTTTATTTTAATATTTAAAAGTATTTTAATAAATTTTAAGTTATTAATTTTTTAATCTTTTTTTAATACTATTTTAAATATAAAATTAAAAAATTAAATAAGATTCAATATTTTATTGAACCTTATTTTTTGTGTTAAAATCTATTTTTTTTCTTCGAATTCAGCATCAATAGTGCCGTCATCATCTTCAGGTCCAGCACCTGCATTAGGGTCTGCTCCAAATCCTGCACCTGCGTTAGGATCTGCACCTTGAGCAGCTTGTTGTGCAGCAGCTGCTTCTTGGTAGATTCTTGCACCTATTTTTTGGACGACATCACTTAATTCTTCAGTTTTTGCTTTAATAGCTTCTAAATCGTCGCCACTGATTAATTCTCTGAGTTCAGTAACTAATTTTTCAATGCTTTCTTTTTCGTCATCTTGGACTTTGTCTTGCATTTCTTTTTCATTAATAGTTTTCTCAGCGGTGTAAATCATAGAATCTGCATTGTTTCTAACTTCAATTTCTTCTTGTTTCTTTTTATCTGCTTCAGCATTCATTTCAGCTTCTTTCACTGCTTTTTCGATTTCTTCATCAGATAATTTAGTAGAAGAAGTAATGGTAATAGATTGTTCTTTACCAGTTCCTTTATCTTGTGCAGATACATTAATAATACCGTTTGCATCGATATCGAAAGTTACTTCAATTTGTGGCATTCCTCTTGGAGCTGGTGGAATTCCGACTAATTGGAATCTACCTAAAGTAGTGTTATCTGCAGCCATTCTTCTTTCACCTTGAACAACATGAATATCTACAGAAGGTTGGTTATCTGCAGCAGTAGAGAAGATTTGACTTTTCTTAGTAGGAATTGTGGTGTTTCTATCAATAAGAGTGGTAGATACTCCACCTAAAGTTTCAATACCTAAGGATAATGGAGTTACATCTAAAAGAACGAGATCTTTAATTTCTCCTGCTAATACTCCACCTTGAATAGCTGCTCCCATTGCTACACATTCCATTGGGTCAATTCCTCTTTCTACAGGTTTTCCAATGTAGTTTTCTACGTATTGTTGAATGATAGGCATTCTAGTAGGTCCACCAACAAGGATGATTTTGTTAATGTCATCTTTAGTCATTTTAGCATCATCTAAAGCTTGTTGGATTGGTTTTCCACATCTTTCTACAATAGGGTTAACTAATTCTTCTAATTTTGCTCTAGTTAAATTGTTAATAAGATTTTTAGGTTTGCCATCTGCACCCATACAAATGAATGGTAAGTTTACTTCACTGGTTAAAGTAGTGGATAATTCAATTTTT
This sequence comes from archaeon, assembly GCA_024409145.1. Classification (GTDB taxonomy): domain Archaea; phylum Methanobacteriota; class Methanobacteria; order Methanobacteriales; family Methanobacteriaceae; genus Methanobrevibacter. The sequence continues at coordinate 3,111 of JAKSUF010000188.1, forward strand.
GCTTTTTCTGCTGCTTCTCTTAATCTTTGTACAGCTTGATCATCTTCCATTAAGTCTACACCAGTTTCTTTCTTGAATTCTTCGGATAAGTATTTCATTAATGCATTATCCATGTCAGTACCACCAAGTTGGGTATCTCCACTGGTAGATTGTACTTCAAATACTCCTCCTCCGAATTCCATAATAGTTACATCTAAGGTACCTCCACCTAAATCGAATACTAAGATATTTACATCTTCATCATCGTCTTGTTTGTCAATACCATATGCTAAACTTGCTGCAGTAGGTTCGTTTACAAGTCTTACAACATCGAGACCAGCAATAGTTCCTGCATCTTTGGTTGCAGTTCTTTGGTTGTCATCAAAATAAGCAGGTACAGTAATAACTGCTTTTTCAATAGGTTCTCCTAAGAAAGATTCTGCATCTTTTTTAATTTTTTGTAAGATTGCTGCAGAAATTTCTTGAGGGCTGTATTGTTTTCCTTGGATATTTACTTTGTAATCAGTACCCATTTTTCTTTTAATTGCACTGATAGTGTTTTCTGGGTTAGTTACAGCTTGTCTTCTTGCAGGTTCACCAACTAATTGTTGTCCATCTTCAGTAAATGCAACATAACTTGGGAATGCTTTACCATATTGGCTTGCACCTTCTGCACTTGGGATAACAGTAGGTTTTCCACCAACAAGTACGGATGCTGCAGAGTTACTAGTACCTAAATCAATACCGATAATTTTTTCTTTTTTAGTATTACTCATAATTTCACCTTTTGTTTAAATTTTTATTTTATATTAAAAGTTTAATATTTTTAATTTTTTTATAAATTCATTTTAATTTT
>JAKSUF010000189.1 GCA_024409145.1 archaeon
ACTGTAGTTTATATTCAATATTAATAATATAAATAATGTACTAATTATATCTATTTATTATTAATATGATAATTTTATATATTTTGATATAAATATAATATATTATATGCTATTATAACACTAGGAGGAATATATTATGATTGAGGCTTTTATCCCAACTCAAATATTCATTCTTATTATTATAGCTATTTTTGTATTCTTAATCATTGTAGTTGTTAATCAATGGAGAAAAGTAAATCAATCTAATAATACTTTAAAGTTAATGGAAAAAGAGATTGAACTTAAAAAAATAGCTATGGTTGAAAAAGATCTTGAAAATAAGAGATTGATGGAAAATCCTATTAAATTGCCTGCGGATCAACAAGAAAATCTCACTCAGATTAGGGATGCTACTTCTGAAGTTAGAAATAATGTGGGTTATTTACATAGTGAAATCAATGAACGTTTAGCTCGTTTAGAAGCTCAGACTGAGTTAAAAAAATTAGAAAGAATGCTTAAAGAAATTGAAGAAAAAGAAAATAAACTTAATAAAAAATAGGGAGTTGTGTTTATATGTCTATTATTGAATGTGTTGCTATTTTAATTCTTGTTCTTGCGATTTTATTCTTAATTTATTATTATATTCAAAATCATGAAGAATCTTTAAACTTATCTTCAACTAATGTTAAAAACTTTTTTGAATCTGGACGTAATTTTGCTGAGGGAGGATTCCATTCTGAAGACAGTGAAGATGGTGAAAAAAGATCTGCTGTTGATAAAATAAAATACAGTTTTAAAGATATTGATATGGCTTCTGCTTTAAATACTGATGCTTTTTCTAAAAAGCTCGATGCTTTTTTAGATGAAAAAAGTGAAGAATTAATTGAAAATTGGTCTTTAGCTACTGTTGATGATTTATCTTCTATTGAAGAAAGATGTGAATTAGCTTGTAATAATATTGATGATCTTGAAAAAAGATTTGGAGAATATAGCACTATTACTAATGAAAAAATTGATGATTTAGATAATAGGCTTAAAAATATAGAAAAAAGTCTTAATGAGGAATAAATTTTTATTCTTCAATATTCCTTTTTATTTTAGTACTTTATCATTTTTCTTAAATTATTGGCTGTTTTTTATTTTTGGTTTTTTAGATATTTTTCTCATGTTGAAATTAATATTGTTATTTTTGATATATTTTAATGATTTATACCAAAAATACCAAAAGATTTATATACTATCTAAACTAATATAATAATGTTGTCTGTATATTGTTATAGCAGGGTGGGGTAGTCTGGTAATCCCGCGGGGCTCATAACCCCGAGATCCCTAGTTCAAATCTAGGCCCTGCTATTTTTTATTAAAACATAATATAACACTGTTATTTTATATATGTTGTTTATATCTTTTTTATAGATTTTTTATATCTTTTTTATATCTTTTTTATAGATTTTTTATATCTTTTTTTATAGTTTATTTTATATTATATAAATTATATATGTTTAACAAATCAACTTATTAATTTATTATTAATAATTTATTATTAATAATCTATTATTAAGTCTAAATCCTAGGAGGTGTTTATTAATAAAATTCAAAAGGTTTACTTTTCTTTTTGGGATTTTATTTTTGTCTTTAATACTTTCTATATCTGTAGTTTCGGCTGAATCTTCTAATGATTTAGTGGATGTTGATAACTTAGATAATGAAACATTAAGTATCTCAGATTTAGCTGTTGATTATGTTAATCAATCTAATGAGTTAACTGTTGTTGATGCTAAAGAACCTGATGTATCTTCCTTAAAAATTTCTGATAAAAATTTATCTTCAGATTCAAAACCTGTCTCTAATGTTTCTTCTAAAGGACAAGTTTATAGAGTTTCTAATGATGATTATGGAGATTATTTTGATTCTGAAGGTTATTTAAAATCATTTATTAATGATGGAGATACTTTAATCATTGTAGGTACTTTACCTAATAAAGGACAAATTATTCTCAATAAAAAGGTAACTGTTGTTGGAGATAATGGTAAAATTACTAATACTACTCTCTCTGTTAAGGCTGATGGGTGTTCTATCAAAGATTTAACTATTGATAATTCCTATGCAATAAATCCAAATTGTTGGGGTATTAAGATTTCTGAAGTAGATAACATTACTGTTACTAGATGTAATATCTCTGTTAGGGATAAAAATACTTCTTACGGTATTTATATTTTTAGTTCACATGGAGACGATATTTCATATAATAATATTAAATCAAGAGGGGATAAGCTAACTTATTCAATTGTTACTTATGAAACATATGACTCTAAATTTAATTATAATAATATAACTTCTATTGGAACTAGTGAATTACATCCTTATGAAGGATTTGCTAATATCGATGGTGACCATATTGTTAAAGAAGTTTATAGAACTTATGCTTTGCTAATGGTTTATTCTTCTAATAATAAAATATGTAAAAATAATGTTAGAGTTGGTTCTGATCTCGTTGACCCTTCTTCTTCATGTAGAGGATCTACCACAAATACTCTTGTAGGTATTGATCTTTATTGTGAATCAAGTAATAATAAGATTGATTCTAATAGAATTATAATGGAAGCAGATGATAATTATATTTATGGTTTAGGTGTTATGGGTTCTGCTACTGGTTTGGTTGATTCTTCTTCCGCTTCCCGTAAAAACAAATTCATAAATAATTATGTCTATATTAATGGTTCTTATATGGCTACTGGATTAATTGCTGGTACAAATGCTATAAATACATTAATTAAGAATAATACTTTTATCTTGCATTCTGGTAATTATACCTATGGTATTACTCTTGAAATGTCTCAGAAGTCTAATGTAACTTATAATAAGTTATATCAATATGGTCTTTATAATTATGGTTTTGAATTGTTCTCTTCAAATAATAATAATTTGACACATAATTATCTTTATGGTGGAGGAGCATTTTCTGAAAATATGGGGCTTTATAATTCAAAGTATAATGTTATTAAGTATAATACTTTGATTTCTAATGGTTCTTATAATCAAAAAAGTTACTCTATTGTAACAAAAGTTGATAAGAAAGTGTTTGGAAAATATAAATCTCTTAATAATTGGGTTAACTCCCTTAGTAAAAAGGATTATAATTATATTCTTAATTGGTTTAAATCTGGAGATTATAAAAAAGCTTCTAAATCTAAAGGCACTATTAAAGGTGTTTCTTTAGCTAATTTAAGAAATTGGATGCTTTCTCTTAATTCTAGTTCTACTAAGGCAATATTGACTTGGATTAAAAAACCAATTTCTTTAGCTGAAGTTAATGTTCAAAGCCCACATAAGCAAAATGAAATCCATCCTGATGCAGTTGATATGTGGAATACTAATATATGGCTCCAATCATATTCTAATCATAATGTGATAGGTCCTAATAGTGGTTTGTCAAATAGTCCTGATTCTATTATGATGGATGGGTCTTCTAAGAATAATAAATTTTTAGGAGGTAATTCTTTCTATTCTAGTGGATACTCTAAATCTTCTAAAGGTCCTTCAGGTCTTTCTAATATTGACTTTTCAGATATACTTTCAGATGATGGTGGTTCTAATGGTGGTTCTGTTTTAGTTAATGGAAGTTCTAATTCTGGTGGAAGATCTCTTGAAGGGGACTCTGGTAGTCTTAGTGATGTAGGTGATGCATTGGCTAATTCCAAAGGTTCTAGTGCAGGTCAAGCCTATGAATTAAGTAGTTCTACAAAAAGTATTAACTCTACTTATGCTATTCCAATAATCATATTAGTAATGGTTGCATTATTCTGTTACGGTTTCTTAAGAAAAGATGAAAATAATGAAGACAGTTTCTAAACTGTCTTAAAATTTATTTTTTTATTTTTTAGTTATTTTTTTTATTTTTGTGTTTTTTTTATTTTTTGAGGTTTTTTATTTTTTAGTTATTCTTTTT
>JAKSUF010000019.1 GCA_024409145.1 archaeon
CACTTATTTTATTTACTTACTCAATATTGTCTAAAAATTCAATATATTCTTCAAATAAATCAAATAATTCTTCCCTATTATTCATTTGAAAAATTCTTTGTTTTAAATCAATATTTTTAGGCATCTTTTTTAAATAATAAGCAGCATGTGCTCTCATTTTAGGTATTGCAAACTTCTCTCCCTTATTTTTAATAAGCAAATCAATATGTTTTTTAAGCATATCTATTCTTTCAATATTACCAATTTCTGTAGGAAGAATTCCTTTATCTAAATAATCAACACACTCTTTTATAAGCCAAGGATAACCAAGAACCCCACGACCTATCATAACTGCATCACACCCAGTCATATCCATCATTGCCTTAGCATCAAAACAAGATTGAATATCACCATTACCAATTACAGGAATATCTAATTCATCTTTTACATCCCGAATAATAGACCAATCAGATTTACCACCATAACCTTGAGATTTTGTTCTTGGATGAACTGTAATAGCTGATGCACCAGCATCTTCAATTAATTTAGCAATTTCTAAAGCATTAATAGAATTCTCATCCCAACCACTTCTAATTTTAACAGTAACTGGAATATTAATAGTATCTACAATAGATTCCACAATTTTATAAACCTTATCTTTATTCTTAAGTAATGCACTACCAGAATGAGATCTCTGAGTTACTTTAGTAACAGGACACCCCATATTAATATCAATAATATCAGGTTTCATAAAATCACAAATAAAATCAGCAGCAAATTTAAGTGAATTTATATCAGAACCAAGAATTTGTTGAGAAATAGGCCGTTCATATTCAGTCATATATAACATTTCTTTACTTTTCCAATTCCCATACATAACTGCCTTATCTGAAACCATTTCAGTTTCTATTAATCCACAACCCATAGATTTAACAATAGTTCTAAAAGCAGAATCACATACCCCTGCCATAGGAGCTAGAACAACTTGATTATCTATCTTCACATCACTAATTTTCCACTTCATAAAATCACTAGACATAATAAAAAGTTATAAAATAAAACCATAAGATAAAAATACTAATAACTAAACTAATAATTAAACTATTTATTTTATAATATATAATTTTAAACATGAAATTACAGTAAAAATAATTTAAACACCATACTTCAACAAGACAACTATTTTTAAAGGCAGTAGATCCTATTTTTTATAATTGTAGTTTCTCTGATTCTTATTCTGGTATTTATGGTATGGGGTGTGTTAATCTTTCTATTATAAATTGTAGTTTTGAATCTTGTGAATATGGAATTTATATTTCATCTTGTGATGATATTTCTTTAATTAATTCTAGTTTTGTTGGTTGTGATCATGGATTTTATTCTGTACTTGGTGTAAATGCTAGTATAAATGGTGTTGTTTTTGATGAGGATTGGATTGGTATTAGTTTAGTTAATGAGAGTGGTTGTAGTATTAATGGTTCTGATTTTATTGGAGCATGTCTTGGTTTAGAGATTATTAATTCGAATAATACTAATATTAGTTTTAATAGATTTATTAGTAATGTTGTTGCTTATTCTACATTTAATTCTTCTGTTTTAAATGATAATTTAGGTAGTAATGTTTTTAATAGTACTATTTTAGCGGATTTTAGTAGTTTTGATGATTCAAGTATTATTTTACAATATGATATGTGGAGTTGTGGTCCTGCTAGTTTAGCTACTGTTTTGGGTAAACTTGGTTATTCTAACTTTACTCAGGATTTTATTATCAATTATACGAGTGTTGATGGTAATGGCAGTAATTTATTGAATCTTTATCTTTTTTAAAGAGATAATGGTTTTGATTGTCGAGGTTTAAAGTTAAATTCATCAAGTTTAGTGAGTTTAGATGTTGTTTTGTTGAATATTAGTGGTAATTTACATTATTGTGTAGTCTTTAATATTACTGATGATTGGGTTGTTCTTGGTGATTCTACTCTTGGTTTAGTTAACGTTAGTCGTGAGTCTTTTGAGGGTTTGTTTACTGGTTATGTTTTAGTTGTTGAGGGTTCTAATCGTACTGGTGTTAATTTAACTAAGGTTGAAATGGGTAGTATTTATGGTACTTTTGATGCTATGGGTAGTGTAACAGCTGCTTATAATTTATTAAATCATCCTGCTTTTACAATTCCAGGTTATAGTAATTAGATAATCTTGGTACAACAGTGGTTAATAAAAGTAAATTTATACTGGAATTATGGTAGTAGTTTTGTTAATAAATTATCTAAATCATTTAAATCCAGTTATAAATCTATTAATTATATTTTAGGTGAGGATGTTTTTGTTATTAATTATTTAAATAATGGTTTTAGATCTATAGGCACTATTTTAAATTTTAATAATTATAAGGAAATATTTAATAATACTGTTAATTTTTATAATTTTGTTAAGCCTATTGGTAAGAAGGTTGTTAGTAAAATTTCTAGTGTTGTTAAATCAGTTACTAAAACTGCAACTAAAACTTTAAAAGTTGTTGCTAAAAAGACATCTAATTTAGTTAAATCCGTTACTAAAAAAGCAGTTAAAACTGTAAAGAAAACTGTTAAGAAAGTAGCTAAAACTGTTAAAAAAGCAGTAACGAGGACTGTTAAAACTGTTAAAAAAACAGCGAAAAAAGTGGTAAAAGTTTTTAAAAATGTTGTTAAAAAAACAGCAAAAAAAGTAGTTAATAAAGTTAGAAGTACTTATAACTACCTATCAAAATGTATTCGTAAACTACGATTTTGGTAAAAAATTTTTTAATAAAAATTACTTCATAAGAAAAAATAAAATATATTTTTCTCTTATTTAGTAATTTTTTAGATAATGTATAAAATAAATTATCAATAGGAGTGATTTTATGAGTAAACCTTTTCCATTACCCCCAGAGTATATAGAAAAGAACTTAAAAAAAATAGACTAGAACTTAAAAAATATAAACACGTAAAAAACATAGATGAATTAATTAATTTAATGGATAGTTTTAGACGTGCCGAAAAATTAATTAAACTTTCAAAATTCGATTTAGATAGATTATATAAGTATATTAATAAATCTAAAGTTGGAACTATTAAAACTGCTAAAAAAGAATTAGTTGGAATCATTAGTTTCAGTGCAAAAGAAATGAAATTTATATCATTTACAACGATTTATGATATTATTATTTATAACTTTATGGTAGAGTTTGGTAGAAAATTGGATAGTAAAGAACTTCGTATTTGTTTAGAATCTAATTTAGTTGAAAAGCTAATTTTTGCACAAGATAACTTCATAAATATAAATGAGGTGCATTTAGACCGAAATTATTTTAAACAATTGAAAAAAATTAAATTCAGCAAAGAAGTAAGAAAATTTGATAAATTTATTTATAATGAATATTGGCAATATATCACTACAGAAATACTACTTGATTGTTCCATATGTGCTACTTTTGGAATATGTTCTAATTTTTTAGCGGGTTGTTATGCTTTATCTAATGGTCGTGATGAAGTTATTCATGAAGATGTGATTAGTGGTTGGATTTTAACTTTAAAATTGTTCGATATGGATTTAAAACATTATATATGAGAGTGTTAATCAATGATAAAATTAGGATTTACAGCTGCAATTATTTGCAGTATTATTCTTTTTATATTCTTATTTTTAGTTTGTGTTATGGTTGCTATGCTTTTATTAGGAGACTCTTTCTTTAAAATTGGAAGATGGCCTGCGCTAATTGCACTTATAATTTGTTATTACTTAACAAAAAAATTCTACAAAGCAGTTATACTTGTGGAAGGTTAAAAATTAATTTTTATATATTTTTAATATTTTATTTTGTAATTATTTTATAATGCTGTCACAAAAGTGAAAAAAGTTTTTAAAAGAATAACATCTTCAAGAACTTATAAAACAATTAAGCGCACGGTTAATACTGTTAAAAAATTTATTTTTAAATTAAAATTTTGGTAAAAAGGAAGTTTTTATTAAATGATTAAATTAAGAAATCAAGAGTATATTGATGAAAAATTTGAAGAAGGATATGAAAGTCTTAATAAGTATTTAGATGTTCCGGGAATGATTGAACTTCGAGAATTATTAGTTTCTTTAAGACATAGTGAGTATCTTAATTATCTTGGAAATATTAAATATTATATTTTTGATGATATTCTTAAAGTAAGAAGAGATATTCCTTTGTTTAAAGATGCTGAAAAAGGACTAAGTAGCAGCATATTCACATTTAAATCATATAATATCAGTTGGCCTTATTTCACTGCAGTTTATTCAATAATTTTATACAGATCTATTTGTAATTATAAGCATGATTTAAGTTTTGAAGAAAGATTAAAAATCATTCATTCAAATCTTCCTATTAAGTTAAGTTTAGGGCTTGATAAGTGTATGGCCGTTGATGACTCTTGTTTTTTAGATAGAGCATTTTAAAAAACTTAATAAAATTAAATGGTCAAAAAAGCTAAAAATACCTATTTATAATATTAAAATCTAAAAAATAATCTAAAAATAATTTAAAAATAATCTAAAAAAAAGAATACTTCCTTAAAAAGAAAATATATTTATTTATATAATAATAAAAAAATAATTATAAAGAAAATGAATATTTTATAAAGTTTTATTAATAACTTAAAATAAATCTTTATATATTCTCAGGGCGGAGTGAAATTCTCCACCGGTGGTGATTCATTGATGATATGGAACTATTTTAATGATTAGTCCACGAGCACGATGTGTTGATTTGGTGAAAATCCAAAACCGACGGTGATAGTCCGGATGAGAGAGAATATGAAGTGTTGATTAAATTAAATGATATTTAATATCATTGAATTACTAATTAAACTAAATATCCTTTTTTGCCCTGATTCTAGTAAAGTAGAATTAGAAAAATTTAAAAATAAATAGGAGCGTTACTATGAATCATGAAGAAACTTTAAAAGGAAGTCCAGAAGAACGTGTAGAAATCGCATTAGAAGCTATCAGAGCTGGAAAAGGAATTATCATCACTGATGATGAAGATAGAGAAAATGAAGGAGATATGATTTTCTCATCAGAATATTTAACTAAAGAACAAATGGCACTTCTTATTCGTGAAGGAAGTGGAATTGTTTGTTTATGTTTAACTGAAGAAATGGCTGATGAATTAGAACTTCCTTTAATGGTAGAAAACAACACAAGTACTTATGGTACTGGATTTACTATAAGTATTGAAGCTGCTGAAGGTGTAACTACTGGAGTATCTGCAGCAGATAGAGTTACTACTGTAAAAGCAGCTACTAAAGATGGTGCAAAACCAAGTGATTTAAGTCATCCTGGACATGTATTCCCGCTTAGAGCAAGATCTGGAGGAGTACTTGAAAGAGATGGACACACAGAAGCTACTGTAGATATTATGAGAATAGCTGGTCTTAAAGCAACTGGTGTTTTATGTGAAATTACATTACCTGATGGAACTATGGCAAGAATGCCTGATGTAATTAAATTTTCAGCTGAACATGATATGCCTGTAGTGACAATTGAAGATATTATAAAATATCGTAAAGAAAACAATGTATAGATGCTAATTTATTAAATTAGCTATCATACTTATTTTTTAATATTAGTTAATAAAATAACTAATATCAATATTATAAATTAATACCATTTAACTTATAATATTAAATTTTATATAATATAGTAAAGCCTTAATTTACTAGTTATTAATCAATTAGATTAAAAATTATTATTACCAACTATTTTTATAAAAATCATATATTCTAAAGAAATTATTTTAAAAATTAGCTAAAGAGGGAAATTATGGAAAGTAATACTATTCGAACTGATGTATTAATTATTGGATCTGGAGGAGCTGGTTGTAGAGCAGCTATTGAAGTATCAAAACAAGGTAGAGATGCATTAATTGTTTCAAAAGGACTTTCATTTAGGTCTGGATGTACTGGAATGGCTGAAGGAGGATACAATGCAGCACTTAGTAATGTAGATAGTGAAGATAGTATTGAAGCTCACATCAAAGACACATTAAAAGGTGGTAGCTACCTTAATGACCCAAAATTAGTAGATATCTTAATTAGTGAATCTCCAGAAAGATTAATGGACTTAGAAGAATATGGTGCATTATTCGACCGTATGGAAGATGGAAGAATTAATCAAAGACCATTTGGAGGTCAAACTTATAGAAGAACCTGTTTCCAAGGAGATAGAACTGGCCATGAAATTATGAGTGCTTTAAAAGAAGAGATAATCAAACGTGACATTAGTACAATGGATGAAATAATGATTACTTCTCTTATCTTAGATAATAAAGATGCTTTAATGCCTAAAGTAATTGGTGCAATTGGTCTTGATTTAAAAGATTCTACAACAATATTCTTCCAAGCAAAAGCAGTTATTTTAGCTACTGGAGGATCTGGACAATTATACCCTGTAACCTCAAACACTACTCAAAAAAATGGAGATGGATTTGCTCTTGCATGGAATGTTGGAGCAGATTTAATTGATATGGAAGAAGTTCAATTCCACCCAACTGGAATGGTTTATCCTGATTCAAGAAAAGGAACCCTTGTAACTGAAGCAGTGAGAGCAGAAGGTGGAAAACTTATCAATAGTGAAGGGGAAAGATTCATGGGCAAATATGATGATAGAATGGAACTTGCTACTCGTGATGTAGTTGCAAGATCAATCTATACAGAAATTATTGAAGGTCGTGGAACTGAACATGGTGGAGTTTATCTTGATATTAGTCATTTAGATGATGATTATATTGATGAAAAATTAGAAACTATGGTTCTTCAATTTGAAGATGTAGGTGTAGATATCCATAATGAACCAATGGAAGTTGCACCAACAGCACACCACCATATGGGTGGTGTAAGAATAGATGAAGATGGCCGTTCAAGTGTTGAAAACTTATTTGCTTGTGGAGAGGTATGTGGAGGAGTCCATGGAGCAAATAGACTTGGAGGAAATGCATTAGCTGATACTCAAGTATTTGGAAAAAGAGCAGGTTTTGCTGCAGCTTTAAATTGTGAAATAGCAGAATTCGAATATAATCTTCCAGATATTGAAGCAGAGGAAAAACGTATTAAAGATTTAATAAAACCGGGTACAATTAAACCAGAAGATATGAAAAAAGATATTCAAAAATTAATGTGGGAAAAAGTATCTATTGTTAGAAGTGAAAGGAAATTAAAAGAAGCTCTTGAAATTTTAATAGATATGAAAGAAAGTTCAAAATCCTTAGACGTTAAAGACATAAAACAATATAACACTTCTCTTTTGACTGCACTTGAAGTTATTAATATGCTTGAAGTATGTATTTTAATAGTAAAATCAGCAATTTTAAGAAGAGAAAGTCGTGGTGCACATTACAGAGAAGACTTCCCAGAAACAAATGATGAAGTATGGAAAAAGAGTATAGTAATTGGACCAAATAAAATAAGATTTATGAAACACTAATAATAACAATAAATCTATTAAAAATAAGATACTAAAAAATAAGATACTTAAAACAAGTATATTAAGAAAATATTAAGAAATGATAGAGCATGTAATCTAATTACATTCCTCTAACATAATCTTCTCTTTTTGGATAACGTCTTAGAACTTTTTTTACAAATACTTCTTTAGCAATTAAAAAAGTAGAAGTACGTTTACCTACAGCAGTACAATGCTTATGTTTTATAGCATCTAAAATTCCACTAATAGAATGATTACCATAAGTATTAACCTCAGTATATGCATCGCCAATTGATTTTAAAAAGTGAGAATCACTACCTCCAAGAGTAGCCAATCTATTTTTATAAGCTAAATCTTTTGATAACTTATTTGAACGACCCGCAATATAACGTGCATTTTTAGTTTCAACACCATCTACAATCAAATTAGGGTCAATATTACAGAAAAGCCCATGCCTATAAAAAGAAAATGGATGGGGAATAATTACAAGACCACCATTTGAATGAATTCTATCTGCAGTTTCAATAGCAGATAATCCTGGAGGAATATTTTCAGTAACACCTAAACCTATCATATGCCCCTTATCTGTTGAAATTTCAATTGATGGAACTACAATAATCTTTTTATACTCTTCCCTAGCTATTTTAAAAGCTATTTGAGAACCTCTAATAGTATTATGATCACTGATAGCTATTGCATCCAGCCCAATTTCTTCTGCTCTATTCAAAATATCCCTAGGAGTTGAACGAGAATCACCAGAATAAACACTATGAATATGATGATCAAATTTAAGCAATATAATACCTCCATTAATTAATAATTTAATCTAATAATTAATCTAATAACTTAATAATTTAATTTATTAATTTAAAACTAAAATTAAAATTTTATTTAATTCCTCTTAAGAATTCTAATGATTTAATAAGTCCTACAGTACCAGTCATCATTACATCTCCAGCAGGAGTTGCATAATGATAATCTAAGTTAGTTTCTTCAATTAAAGTTCTTTTAGGTCCAGTCACTATAACTTTTTCTATTTTACTAATAGGATTTAAAGCAAATGCTCCATGACCATGGTCACCATGCACATCTTCATGTTTAATTGATCCATCAGCTAAAGAATTTATAAGTATCTCAAGTTTTTCAGGAGCCCTTACTAAATTACTTGTATGATGTTCAAAAATACCTTGAATTTTACCATCTTCAATAGAAGCAACAGTAGTATGGCCATTACCAATATCTGCAATAACATAACTATCTAAATTAGCAACAGATTCATCATAAGTCATACCTACAAGTGATGCAAATTTAGTATCCATAATAACAGGTTTAAATTCAGGATTAGATTTAGCTAATGATTTAATTACAGATTGCATTCTTGTAAAATACTCAGGAACTTCTTCTATCTCCATGGCAAAAACCTCAGGAGGTAAAGGTTCTGGAATTCTTTCTCTTATCTTTTCAAATCTAAAGTCCCTATCACCCATATCTTCACTATAACCATGGTCCTGAACAGCTATAACAAGTTCATCAACTTCAAGATCTAAATTATAACTTGAAAAGATATTGATTAATTTTGAAACATCCACATCACCGAGAGTTATCTTAGTATAATCTACATATTTCTCATCATTTACATCTTCAACAATCTCAAAACCATATGATTTAACTTGTTCAAGATTATCCCTAATTGTTTTAGCAGCTAAAGGTTCAAAAGCTACTTTATAACCTTTTTCAATATGTTTAAGACAACTAGCTTTAAGTTTACCTCCACCCATAATTACTCCATCAAAATAAACATTACCTTCAATTTTTGCAAGTTTTTGAGCAATAGTAATATGTGGGGAAGGAATAACCAATTTAATAGAATTTTCTATAAATTCTTCACTATCATATAACATTATATCTTCAGTACCAGTACCAACATCAATAGCTAAAATTTTCATACTTTCTATATATGTATAAAAAAATATTTAAATTATTTGATAAACTTAAAACTAGACTCAAGTTTAAAATAGAAATAAAAAAACAGAATAAAAAACTATGATAATTAAAAAAACAAAAAATCAAAGATAATTATCTAAACAATAAAAAAACAACAAAAAACTAAAACAAAAAAGCGATAAAAAAGAAAAAAGAAAAAAACAACAAAAAACTAAAACAAAAAAGCGATAAAAAAGAAAAAAGAAAAATAATAAAATTATTTACTATTTTCCATAGTTCCGTTCATGAATCCTTCGTAACCTTTGAAGTCCATTAAACCATGACCAGAGAAGTTAACAACAATAGTTTTTTCCTCACCAGTTTCTTTACATTTACGAGCTTCATCAATAGCAACTTTAATTGCATGGTTTGTTTCAGGTGCTGGAATAACTCCTTCACATTTAGCAAACATTTGACCAGCAGCAAAAACATCTCTTTGATGAGCACTTCTACAGTCAATGTAACCTTCATTAGCTAAGAGAGAAACTTGAGGGTTCATTCCATGGTATCTAAGTCCACCAGCATGTACAGAAGGTGCAACAAAGTCATGACCTAATGTAAACATTTTAAGGAGTGGAGTGAATGCCATATTATCTCCGAAGTCATAAGTATACTCACCCTGAGTTAAAGTAGGACATGCAGAAGGTTCAACAGCAATAAATTCAGTATCACTATTTCCATCAAGTTTATCTTTCATAGATGGGAATAAAGCTCCACCAAAGTTACTACCTCCACCAACACAAGCAATCATAGTATCAGCTTCTTCTTCAGCAATTTCAAGTTGAGTTTTAATTTCTTGACCAATAACAGTTTGATGTAAAACTACGTGATTTAATACACTACCTAAACAATATTTAGTTTTTTCATCTGCTAATGCTTCTTCAACAGCTTCAGAAATAGCTATTCCTAAAGAACCTGGGTGGTCAGGAGTTTCAGCATTAATTTTTCTTCCAACTTCAGTATTCATACTTGGAGATGCATAAACATTTCCATCATAAACTTGCATAATAGATTTTCTAAATGGTTTTTGATCAAAAGATACTCTTACCATATAAACAGTACAATCAATATCCATTAAGGAAGATGCAAGAGAGAGTGCAGTACCCCATTGACCTGCACCAGTTTCAGTAGTGATTTTTTCAACACCTTCTTTTTTAGCATAGTATGCTTGTGCAATAGCACTGTTTAACTTATGACTTCCAGTAGGAGAAGTATCTTCTCTTTTATAGTAAATCTTAGCAGGAGTATTTAATTTTTCTTCTAAACCACGAGCTCTACATAAAGGAGTTCCTCTACCCATTCTTTGGTAAAGTTCTCTTACTTCTTTTGGTATTTTAATATATCTTTCAGTAGAAACTTCTTGTTTTAAACATTCATTAACAAGCATATTAGGCAAATCACCAACTTGGTCTTTTCCTTCACTGTTTTTAGGTTCTGGAAGAGGAATTGGCAAATCCGCATTAATATTATACCATTTTTTAGGTACTTCATCATTAGGTAAATCTATTCTATACATAATTACACCATTATAATTTTATATTTCTATATTTTATAGTTATATATTTCTATATTTTAGTTTATAAAATGTACTATTTAAATCTTTTTAGTACAATTTTATACATTGATATATAAATTTAATATAATATTTAAATAAATAAATTAACAATAAATCCAAATTCAGAAAAAATTAATGATGCAAATAATAATTATAGAAATAAAAATAAAGGAAAAATAACCTAACAACTATAGAAATAGAAATAAAAATAAAAAAATAAGAAAAATTATTTAATAAGTATAAAAATAAAAATAAAGGAAAAATCCTTTAATTTATCAAGTTATTGAATAATTAAAAATAATTACCACTCATTAATCCGACTTAAAGTCCGAAGAATAAGTAAATTATGAAAATAGCTACTAAAACCCAAACTAACCATGAGAGCTTTTTCCAATTTCCTCTAGCAATTTCAATAACAGCATAAGTAATGAATCCCCATGCAATACCTAAAGAAATAGAGTAAGTTAAAAGCATCATAAGAATAGTCATGAATACAGGAGCTACAGCATGGAATTCATCCCATTCTACATCTTTAAGTTGAGCCATCATCAAAATACCTACAACTACTAATGCCGCACAAGTTACAGAAGAAGTAAATAAAGATAAAACAAGTGGAGCAAATAAAGCAGAGAGTAAGAAGAAAATACCTACAAAGATAGCAGTTAATCCAGTTCTTCCACCAAGACCAATACCAGTTGCACTTTCAACATATGCAGTTAAAGTAGAAGTACCAAAGATAGCACCAATAATACCAGAAATAGCATCTCCTAAGAAAGCACCACCGATACCTTCAGCATTACCTTCTTTATCAACGAATCCACATTCTTGAGCTAAAGGAATTAAAGTACCTGTAGTATCAAAGAACATAACAAACAATAAAGAGAAAACAACTAAAACTAAAGTAGTTGGTTGTGCTGAAAATAACTCTCCAAAACCAGAAAGGAATCCTCCAAATAAACTCATATCAAAAGAAGTAGATATAATTTGAGTAGGTACTTGTGGCATAAGAGCAACACTAGAAGGATATGAAAAACCAATTAAAGTGAAAACTAATCCAATAATAGCAGTAATAAGTAAACCAAAGAAAACAGCAGCAGGTACTTTTTTAACATATAAAACTAAAGTAATTAAAATACCAATCATTGCAAGGAATGTAGCAGGATCTGCTAAAGCACCTAAAGCTAAAAGAGTAGAAGGATCATCAACAATAATACCTGCACCTTTTAAACCAATGAAAGCTAAAAAGAAACCAATACCTGCACCAATTGCAAGTTTTAAATTGAGAGGAATAGCATTAAGAATAGCTTCCCTTAATCCAGAGATAGTAATTAATAAAAAGATAACACTAGAAAGGAATACAGCAGCTAAACCAGCTTTCCAAGACACACCCATACCAATAACAATAGTATAAGTAAATAACGCATTCATACCCATACCCGGAGCAAGACCTACCGGATACTTGGAAACAAGACCCATAATAATACAAGAAATACCTGATGCTATTGCAGTAGCAAAGAAAACACCAGAAGTGCTCATTCCAGCATCTCCTAACATTGCAGGGTTAACCCCTAAAATGTAAGACATTGCTAAAAATGTAGTAAGACCAGCAATAAGCTCAGTTTTTAAACTTGTATTATTTGCACTTAATTTAAAAAAACTATTTAAAGACATATAATACCTCAATAAAAATTACAATATTAATTTATATCATTTTATACTAATAAGTATTACTAAATTAATTTTAGAATAAGAAATAAGAACAAACAATAAGCCTATTAAAAAAATAAAGAAAAATTAATTAAAATTAGATTAAAAAGAACAAAAAATATAAAAATAAATAAACAAAGTAATAAAAAATATAAAATTTAAACATTAAATACAATCAAATTTT
>JAKSUF010000190.1 GCA_024409145.1 archaeon
TTATAAAGACATGAAATAAATTAAATTTATTTCATATCTTCTAAGAAACCTATTAAGAAATAAAACATTTCTATTTCTTCTCTTTTTATAAAATCATCTAAATTAAATTTAGCATCATCAGAACCAAATGGGAAAAATTTCTTAGAATAATAAATATTCATAATTAAATCACCATTTTCTAAAATAGTATCTCCTTCTAAATTATTATTTAAATAATTTAATGATTTTTCATCCAAATCAGAAGCTCTATAAGTAACATAATGCATTTCATCTTCAGTTATACCATAATCTTCAACTTTTACTTTCATAATATCCCTTTTTAACATAATTTTATAGATTAAATTCAAATAGAAAACCATATTCCAACTATTTAATCAATCTCTAAAACATTAAGAAATTAATCTTCAAACTCTTTTAAGAAATTACGTACCTTATCCTCAACTTTTCCAAGTTCAAAAGTACCTACATGACCCCAATTTGAATCATAAATAATCAATTCATTATCTTTAATCATCTTAGATAATGGGATTGCATCTAAATTAGGTGGGAAATATTGATCTTGATTAATAGCTATTATTAAAACTTTTGCAGTAATTTTATCTAAATCATCAGTTAAATCATAATCCATTGAGGATTTATTCATATAGATAACATCATTAACATCAGAATCAACTAACTCCATAGCAAATTCTTCCATTCCTTCTGCAAGCTCTTGATTATTAACATCAAATCTATAAAATTCTCTTGAAAATCCATAAGTATACATAGCATGACTAGCCAATCTAAGACTTCTTTTTAAAGATTGAGAAATTGGAGTTTTATAGAATCCATCATTATAATCGGGATCAGATTCCAATATAGTATTCATAACATAAGAAAGTGCATAATTATGCCCTCCAACTTTATGACTACTAACCATTGAGACTGCAAAATCAATAGAGTCCGGATACATACAAGCCCATGTTAAAACTTCAAAACCACCCATAGAATTTCCAATTAAACCTTTAAGATGAGTTATTCCAAATTTTTCTTGAATAAATTGATATTGGAAATTAACCATATCTTCAACATCATATTCCGGGAAATCAGCAGCTAAACCTGTAGAAGAAGGAGAAGCAGAACCAGGATGTCCTAAAGCACTTAATGAAATTATAAAAAATTTATCAGTATCAAAAATCAAACCAGGCCCAATAGTTTCATCTTTACGATCAACAGAAGAATAATCACTACCAGAACCATGAAAATAAATAACCCCATTAGAAATAACTCCCTTATCATCATACTTCGGAGTTCCTAAAGTCATATATTCTACTTTAACATTTTTCAAAGTTTGACCATTATTAAATTTAAACTCATTTAAATTAAAATATTCAGGTGTAGGTGGAATATATTCCTCATCCTCACTAACAGATTCATTTAATTTTAACTTATCATCATTTTCAAGATTAAGCTTTTCATTAGCCATAGTTTTAACCTCTAAATAATAATATATTTATCATTAAAATATTTAAAGACAATGAAAAATAATTACAGAAAAAACTTTAAAGATTTAACTTAACTAAAACAAAACAAGACCAACACAAAAAAACTAACACAAAAACAAAAAAAATAGAAAGATACACTCATAGATTATACTAATTATAATTATATTAAATAAATATATAAGAATAAAAATCAAATATAAATAAGATGAAAATTAATGAACAAAAGTACAAAATTTTAGAAAATCCTAATTATGAAGAAGGTTATGATTTAGTTGATGAAGGATTAAGAAAAAAAGCTATGATTACTTTATTTGCCTGTTGTAAAATTAAATACGAAGGTCGTGCAATGAGTGAACTTGATTTTGGAGAAAGAATTATTTTACTCAAACCAGACGGTTGTTTTTTAGTACATCAAGATAATAAAGTAGATCCAGTAAACTGGCAACCTCCAAAATCCAAATCTAGAGCATTGATTAGGAATAATACATTATTCCTAGAAAGTCATAGAAAAAGTCCAAGAGAAAGATTAGAAGTTGAAATTAAAAAAATCCATTATGCAACATATGCTCTTGTGGAAGACTATGAAGAACTTGAAATTGCAGGTTATGAGAAAGATATGGGTGATATGATTATGGAACGTCCTCATATCATAGAAGAAGGATTTAAACCAACAGCTAGAGAATATAGTACAGAACATGGTTTTATTGATATCCTTGGAAAAGACTCTGAAGGAAATTTAATGATTTTAGAACTTAAATGTAGGAAAGCTGGAGTATCTGCAGTTAAACAGATTAGAAGGTACTTAACTGATTTTGAAAATAAAGAGAATGATGAAATTAAGAATAATAATGAGAAACAAAAAATTAGAGGCCTTCTTGTAGCTCCATCAATTGGAGAAGATGCTAAAGAACTTCTTGAAGAAGAAGGGATTGAATTTGTAGCAGTAGAACCTCCAAAAGAACTTAAAAAAGATAAAAAAGTTACTTTAGATTCATTTGGATAAATCATCTAAAACAATAACTACACACAAAAAATACAAAACATAAAAACTAAAAAATAAAAATCAAAATGATACTATGGATATTATTTCAACATTATTAATAGCTATTGCACTTGCAATGGATGCATTTAGTGTTTCATTAACAAAAGGATTTAGCTTAAAAAATATCAAAAAAAGCCAAATTCTATGGTTTGCAATATTCTTTGGAGGATTTCAAGCATTAATGCCTTTAATCGGATGGTGTGCTGGAACCCAATTAGAAGTAATTGTGAGCACTATTGCACCATGGATAGCATTTATATTACTTGTTCTTATTGGAGCTAATATGATTAGAGAAAGTTTAAGTGAGGAAGATGAAGAAGAAGATGATAAATTCTCATTTAAAGAACTTACATTACTTGCAATAGCTACAAGTATTGATGCCTTTGCAGTAGGTGTAACTTATGCAATGTTAAAAACAGATATTTTAATCCCAATTATAATAATAGGAATAACTGCATTCATATTTACTATTGTAGGAATAATAATTGGTAAAAAAATAGGAAATTACTTTGGAGATAAAATGGAAATCATAGGTGGAGTAATTCTTATATTACTCGGTGTAAAAATACTCTTAGAAGGACTTGGAATATTAGTTTTATAATTAATAAAACTTATTTCCAAATTATCATTAAAGTAATTACCCTAAAAACAAATTTAATAAAAAGATTAAAAAACTGATTAAAATAAAAAAAAATAAAAAACACCCTAAAAGAAAAAAGAAAAAACAAAAAAAACAGAAACACAAAAAATAAAAAAAACATACCAAAAAAAGAAAAAGAAAAAAGAGACTAAAAATTAATTACCTTGTAATTCTTTTAATCTTTTAATTTCTTCCATATGGTGTTTTTCAGTAAACTCATTAGCTGGTTTTGAAACTAACATATGTCCATCATATTCTAATTTATAAATAACATACTCTTCACTATCTAAACTAATAAATTCAGATGAATCAATATATTCTAAAGAATCTAATTCTTCACTAATCATTTTAAACTCTTTTTCTTCTAATTTTATAAGTTCATCAATATCTTCTTTAGCAATTTCAGGATTTAATTGCATAGCTAAAGCAAGCATACCATTAATAACTTTACCTGGCAATTCAAATTCAGATAATCTGATTTGTTCCATATTTTTTAACATATGTTTTTTAGTGACTTGAGTTAATGGAAGTTCTCTAGAAGTTCCTAAAATATTAATTTTATACTCATTTTTCCAGTCATCAATTTTATATATAGCATAATTAATATTACTTGCACTAATAGTTTCATACTCACTCATAATAATCACATAAGATAAAATAATTTTTAAATATGCATTCAATAATTTATTATTCATTAATAAAAAAGATTTTGTTTAAAAATAAGAAAAACACATACTAACAAAAAAATATAATAAAAATA
>JAKSUF010000191.1 GCA_024409145.1 archaeon
TTTCCCAGTTATTTTATGGACTGTTGGTATTTATTTAGCAGCAATCTACTTAATAATTGTTTCAATTTATGTTGTTGTTGTTTGTTCTAAAACAATTCATAACGCTAATAAAGCAAAAAAAGCCGGAATTAAAGTTGAAGCTGATGTTGTCTCTCTTGGTATCTTTTCTTTTTGGTTTATTGTTTTTTGGTGGTTGGTTGTTTTTAGATAGTTGTTTTTAGGTTGTTATTATGTTGAATTTAAAATTCTTAGATTTTATTTTTATAATCTCTTGTTAACTTAAAAATGTTACTAGAATGTTGCTAGAAAGTTACTAAAATGTTACTAAAAAGGTTACTAATATATAATATTGGATATAAATATACTAACATAAACTTATGGTGTTTTTATGCTTGAAAAATTAGTAGAATCTTTAGAAAGGGCTCCTGTTGTTAAAAAAGGCGAATATAATTATTTTGTTCATGGTATAAGTGATGGTGTTCCTGCTATGGAACCTGATGTATTAGATGAAGTTTCTGAAGTAGTTAGTGAAATCTTAGACTTATCTAATGTTGATAAAATAGTTTCTGTTGAAGCTATGGGAATTCATTTGGCAACAGCATTATCTTTAAAAACTGGAATTCCTTTTGTTGTTATTCGTAAAAGACAATATGGATTACCTGGTGAAGTTGAAATCTATAAAACAACTGGTTATGGGGAATCTAAATTATATATTAATAATTTAAATAAAGATGATAATATTCTTTTAATTGATGATGTAGTAAGTACTGGTGGTACTTTAACTGCTTTAATTAATCAATTAAAAGAAATGGGTGTAAATATTGTTCATACAGTGGTTCCTATAGAAAAAGGTAAAGGTAAAGGTATTGTAGAAGAAAATACTGGTGAAGAAATTATTACTCTTGTAAAATTAGATGTTATTGATGGTAAAGTTGTTGTAGAATCTGTCAATGTTTAGATTCTATTTTATTATTCTTAATTTCTTATTAATTTATTTTGATAATATGTCACTATATAATATGGATGTTAAAAGAGTTATTAAGCGAATTAACTCTATGAATGTTGGAACTCTTGGGTTACAATTTCCTGAAGGTCTTAAGATGCAAGCAGTAGCTATTGCAAAAGAGATTGAAAATAATACTCAAGCTACTGTGATTATATCTGGAGATCCTTGTTTTGGAGCTTGTGATGTTTCTGATAGGAAGATGAATGGTATTGTGGATATGATTGTACATTATGGTCATACTCCTCTTCCTCTTAAATATAATGTTCCCACTATGTTTATAGAAGCTTTTGCTGATGTGAAACTCAAAGATTATTTAGAAGATGCTTTAGAACTTCTTGAAGATTACTCTAAAGTAGCTATTGCAACTACAACACAACAACTTCATTTATTAGATGAAATCAAAGATTTTTTAGAAGATAATGGTAAAGAAGTTGTTATAGGTTCATCAAAAAGTACAAGAAAAGGTCAAGTATTGGGTTGTAATTTTTCTTCAATTAAAAATTTAGGTGCTGAAATTTACTTATTTATAGGTAGTGGTAATTTCCATCCTTTAGGTATTTATTTATTCACTCGTGCACCTGTTTTAGCTATTGATCCTTATACTGGTGATATGAGAGAAATGAGCAAATATGCAGATAGAATTCTTAGAATTAGGTTTGCAAGAATTATCAAATCTAAAGAAGTTAAGAAATGGGGAATTCTTGTTTCATCAAAAGAAGGACAATATAGAATGAATCTTGCTAAAGACATTAAGAAACTTCTTGAAGATGAAGGTATGGAAGCTTATATTATTGTACTTGATCATATCAATCCTGATGTTTTACTTCCATATATGGAGCTTGAAGGTTTTGTTGTAACTGCTTGTCCTAGGATTGCTATTGATGATTCTCAAATGTATAAAAAACCACTTATTACTCCTAAAGAGTTAGAAATTGTCTTAAATAAAAGAGAATGGGAAAAATATCAATTAGATGAAATTTTATTTGAAGATAGATATTATCAGTAAATAAATTGATATATATCTATTGAATGAAATTTTGTATAGGAGCATATACTCAAATTTGTTGGTTTTATTATTCTGGTGTAATTTTATTGAAATTAATATTATCAATGATTTTTTATTTTCTAATTTTTAAATTAATTTTTATAGAAAATTATTGGTTTTTTATTAATTTTTATTTTTTATTTATATTTTTTATTTATATTTCAAAAAACATAAAGCCTTCAAACCGAATTTTATATATAGTAAGATTAAACATAATATTTTACATATAAACAAATATAACTTATTGATGTTGATGAATTAATAAATTTTTTATTAAATTAATTATCTTTAGATTAGAGGTGTAAAAATGAAAGTTAATTCTGGAGATTTTGTAATGCCTGGGGACTTTTTAAGTGTAAGTGAACAGTTCTTACCTGGTGATGGTGCATATGAAGATGATGGAAGTGTAAGATCTGGTGTTCCTGGTAATGTTAACATTGATAATAATCAAAAAGAAATCTCAGTAATCTCTAAATCTGGCAGTCCTAATTTATTAAAAGTTGGGGATATTGTTTACGGAGAAATAAAAGATTTACGTGGTCAAAGAGCTTTAGTAACTGTTTATTCTAAAAAAGGAACTGACCGTCAATTAGCTTTACCATATATGGCTGCAATTCATATTTCTCAAGTAACTCTAGCATATATCGATAGACTTTCTGATGCATTTAGGATTGGGGATTTAATTGAAGCTAAAGTAGTTAAAATCATGGGTGATAATTTAGATTTAAATACTGAAGACCCTGGTTGTGGTGTTGTAAAAGCTATGTGTACTAAATGTAGGGCTTTTATGAAAGTGGATAATAGTGAAGAATTGTATTGTCCTAATTGTGATAGAAAAGAAAAAAGAAAAATCTCAGAAAATTATGATGATTAATAATATGATATGAAATTATTATATTCGGACTTAAATTACTTTAATTATGTTGGTTGATAATATGGAAATTGAAATTATTAAAGATAAAACTTTAGAACTTGAAATGATTATTCATGGTGAAAACCATTCTATGTGTAATGTTTTAAGAAAATATCTCATGGAAGATTCTGATGTAGAGTATGCAGTTTATGGTATTGACCATCCTCTTACTGGTGAACCTATCATGACTATTAAAACTAAAAGAACAAAAAGACCAAAAAATTCTCTTTTAAAAGCAGCTAATAGATTAAAAGATGAAGTAGCTGAATTTAAAAGTTTAGTTGAAGAGACAATGGATTAAATTTATTATTAAATTAATCTCTTCTTTTTATCTTATTTTTTAGATTTATCTAATGGTTTATTAGGTAAATTTTATTGTTCTTTTTTATTTATATTGTTTTTTATTCTGATTTTATTTAGTTCTCAAATTTTACATAGCTGATTATTATATTAATCAATTATAAATTAGGTGTGATTTTATGGATTATAAAAAACCTTCTTTAACTGTAGATATGTTTATTGTCAATAAAAATAGATGTGAAGGATTATCTATTGAAAATGAATTTATTCTTATAAAGAGAAAGAATAATCCTTGTAAAGACCATTGGGCATTGCCTGGGGGTTTTGTGGATTATGGTGAAACTACTGAATCTGCAGCTATTAGAGAAGCTAAAGAAGAAACTAGTATAGATATTGAGTTAATTGATTTATTTGGAGTATATTCAAAACCTGATAGGGACCCTCGTGGACATACAGTAACTATCGTTTATTTAGCTAAAGGTGATTTTAGTCAAATGGATGCAAATGATGATGCAAAGGATATTGGTATTTTTTCATTTAAAGATTTAAATTCATTAGATTTAGCTTTTGATCATGAGGATATTTTAAAAGATATTTTTGATTATATAAATTTATAATATTTTTTTATTTTTTTTTCTT
>JAKSUF010000192.1 GCA_024409145.1 archaeon
AAAATAGTGGTTAAAATGTTAAATTGATTAAAAGTATTTTTATAATTAATTACTTTTATTCAATTATTTAACATTTAGATTGTGTTTCATGTTTTATTTCTTTAATTTTAATTTTAATTTTAAGTTCCTAATTCTTTTCTAACTTTTTTAATAGTGTATCTTGCAAATATGAAATTCAAAATAGATGCAAGCAATCGTCCTAATGAAAGACCTATCCATATACCTATTAATCCCCAACCTAATATTATTCCTAAAATATATGTTGTAATAACTGTAAAGATTACTTCACGGATTATTGTCCAGATTAAACTTGTCATTCCTTTTCCAAGTCCTTGGTATAAAAAAGATGACGGCATTCCGATTCCAGTGAATGGAAGACAAAGTGTTGCAAGTTGTAAGAATAACGCGATTCCTGGGACTAAATGTGCAGTTGCAGGAGTATATGCAAACATGAATGCTAATTGATTTGAAAATACTACTAATATTATTGTAATAACTAATCCAACAGCTACAGCAAATTTAACTCCATATGTATGTGCTCTTTTAATATAATCTCCATTTTTAGCACCATATGCACTACCTACTACTGCTACAATTGCTGCTCCAATTGCAGTTAATGGCATTATTCCAAATAAGTATAATCTTTGTCCAGATGTAAATACTGCAACACCATATTCTCCACCTACTGTTGAGATGAATATTAAATACAAAGATATTGCAATGGACATCATAAACATATCCATAGATGCTGGAATTCCTACTTCTAATATTCTTTTGCTTATTTCAGAATTAAATTTGAATTTAGATAAGTTAATATCAACATAAGTGTCTTTTTTAATTAAAATCCAGTATAATATGAGTGCACTACCAATAAGAGTACTTACTACGGTTGCAACTGCTGCACCTGCTGATCCAAGTCCTAATGTATAAATACAAATTGGGTCGAGAATTGCATTAAGCACAACACCAAATATTGTTGCATACATTGCTCTTTTCATATCTCCTTCTCCACGGAGAATTCCAGTAGCTCCATTAGATATCATAAATCCAATTAAACCTATAAATAATGGAATACCATATTTCATACCCTCTGCTAATGATTGTCCAGATGCTCCATAAGTAATAAGTAATGGTTTTAATATGAGTAATAAAACTACTGTTAGAATTATTGAAGCAACTATAAATATGAATAAAGAATGTTCTGCCGCACTATCTGCTTTTTCTTTATCTCTTGCACCTACATATCGGCTAATTGCACTTGTAGCACCATTTCCAAGCCCTACACTTGCACCATTTAAAATCATAAATATGGGAGTTACAAAACCAATACCTGCAATAGCCGCTTGACCAAGTCCCGCTACCCATATTCCATCAATAATATTATATAATGCAGTAATAATCATTGAAATCATAATTGGAATAGCTAATTTCTTAACTGCTGTTTCAGGATTTCCTCTCATTAATGCTACATTTTTATTTTCATTTTTTTCTGTCATTATTTTCCTCTTAACTCAAATAGTTTATTTTATATTTTTTTTAATTAAGTTTTCTTCTTAACTCAATATGTTAATTTATGTCTTTTAATTAACTTAAATTATATTTTAATATATGTCTTTTAAATTATTTAATTAAGTTTTATTATTTGGGCATTATTATAAATCCTTATAAACTAAACCATAGAATCTTGAAAGACTAATGGAACAATAAGATAATAATAAAGCAAATATGATGCTTCCAATTAAAAGCTGTATTAATTGTTGATTTACTCCACAATAAGTTAAAAGTATTAATATAATTATTAATAAAATGATTCCTGAAATGGATATTATAAGACTAGCAAAACTAGATATAATTATTGCTCCAAAAGTTCTAATTTTACCTACTTTTGATATGAGTTCGAAGATTTCACTAAATTTAAATGCATTACTTAATTTACCCTCTTTTTTAATCATATTGATTATTGATATTAACTCAACTGCTATTATGAATATACTCAAAATAGCAAATATTGTGGATGAGATTAATCCTAAGACTCCTAAATTGGATTGGGCAGATATATTTATAATTTTTATATTAATGATTAAAAGAACACTTATAATTAATGAATAAATAATTCCAATAATTGTTATCTTTACTCCTTTCTTTATCATTTTTTTATAAGAATTAATTTTAGGGAGATTATTTTCACCATTCATTGTACTTTCGATTATTTTATATAAATAACCATAAGTCAATATCCCAAGTAGTATGGAAATAATTGCAATTATTCCTAAAAATATTAAATTAATATGTGGAATTAATGTTGCTTGTTGTTTTAAACTTAAATCACCTAAAATTGTCATTTTGAAAAATGAACTAGATATTACTGATTGTTTTACAATGTCTAAAATTATGTAATCTGAAATTAAACTTAAACCTGCAGGTATGAAATATAAAATAGCTAATATTCCTATTTTCTTGATATCATACAAAGGATATTTAAATGCATCTTTTAAGTTATCAACAATACTTGTCATATATTCACCTCTAAATTTAAATATAAAATATAATTATTATTGGAGATTATAAATTAAACCAATGGAACGTGCTTGGAATATAGTTAATAAAGGATAAATAAATAAGATTAATATTAAACATACAATGATAAGTAAAATTGTATTTAATCCGCCCATAACTCCCATATTTATTCCTAAAACACCACTTGAAACACTAAACATACCATAAATACTGCCAATAATAAATGCGAAAATTAGGATGATAGCTGATGTTATTATAAATAATCCGATATAAAATCCGACTAATTTTAACCAACCAATTGATTTTGAAATTTCCCATATTCTTTTGATATCTAATGCTGAAGATAAAGTTTCATCTCCTGCAGCCATATGAGCTATTGAAAGATCTGATAAAATAAAACAAATTACTCCAGATACAATAAATATTAAAATTCCAATAATTGCAATAATTCCACCTATATAAGAAGAAAACATTCCATTAATCATAGAAATATATGTTAAAACTAAAAATATTGCTGTAGGAATTATTAAATATATGAGTTTAACAAAAAATACTTTTATTCCATCAACAAACATTGAAATTACATCATTTAAATCTGGAAATTTTTCTCCTCCATTAATCATTCCATGCACTGCTATTTTAGTAACTCTATATGAATAACCTAATTCTAAAAATATTGGTAAAATTAAGATATTGAATAAATAAAAAACTCCAAATTTTATTAATCCTTTTTTATCCTGAAAACTATACTCGATAGCATCTTTATAAATATCTAAAATCATAATATTCCTCCACTAAATCATTATTCTAAACAGAATAAAATTGTTATTCTAAGTCCTCTGGTCCAAAAATAAAGACTTCTTCTATTGATTCACAACCTAGAAGTTTAGTTATTTTATACGCTAGTAATAATGAGGGATTATAACGACCGTTTTCTAAAGCACTTATAGTTTGACGAGTCACACCAATTTGTTTAGCAAAATCTTTTTGGCTTATGCCTTTTTCTTGCCTTAAATACCTTACAAATGTCTTCATATAATCACTCCAACATAAGAGAATTCTTATCTTAAACATATTTTCTCAAGGTCTAAATTATAAAATTTTAGAAGTAATTTAAAATATATTTAATCATTATTCTAAATTATTAATAATTATTAAAAAATAATTTTAAAATTACTTAATAATATTATATGTTAAAAATAAATTCCATATGTAATATTTATATTACTTGTTATATAATGCTATCGTAACCTGTTTGATGTTAGTTTGCTAAAAGGGGTAAAATTTATTTTGTTTTTCTTTTTTTTATTGGTTGAGGGGTTGTGTTTTTTTATTGGTTTTTATTTGGTAATTTTATATTTGTACTATTTTTTATATTTATACTG
>JAKSUF010000193.1 GCA_024409145.1 archaeon
TGAAACTAAAATTTATAGAGAAGAAGAAGGAGAATTAAGTGATGAAGAGCTTGATAAAAAATTAAGAGAATTAAATCTTTAAATCAATAATTTATTTATTAATTAAATTATTCATTAATCAATCACATAGCATAATTATCAAAACAATATATATTAAATTTAGGGATAACATGGAAGAAGAGATGACTATAATTCAAAATCAAAATATAGAAACAATGAAATCTATTATTTATGGAGGTATTTTTGGACTTGTTGTTGGAGATGCACTTGGAGTTCCTCATGAATTCAAAAGTAGATCTTTATTTGATAAAAATCCAGTAACTGGAATGGATTCTTATGGTACTTATAACCAACCAGCTGGAACATGGTCTGACGATAGTTCTTTAACATTAGCAACCTTAGATAGTTTATCAAAAGGTTTAGATTATTATGATATGATGGATAAATTTACATCATGGTATACAGAAGATAAATACACTCCTTTTGATAAAGTTTTTGATATTGGTAATGCAACATTAAATGCAATATTAAACTATATTAGTTCTAAAGACCCTATGTTATCTGGATTAACAGATGAACATTCTAATGGAAACGGTTCTTTAATGAGAATGTTACCTGGAGCATTATTTATTTCATACAAAACATTAGAAGAATACAAAAATATTGATGATAAATTAAATATAATCCATAATATTTCTGCACTTACTCATAAACACCCACGTTCTAGATTATCATGTGGTATTTATTCATTTATTGTTTACCATATTTTAAAAAATAAAGAAGAAAATAACAGCGAATCTTTAGAATCTCTTGTAAACAAAGGAATTAAGGTAGCAAAACAATATTATTCTAAGGAAACAGAAGAGTTTATAGAATTTAAAAAAGAATTACATCATTTTGAAAATATTTTTTCATTAGAAACTAAAAATTTAGATAAAAACCAGATAAGAGGTTCAGGATATGTACTTAATAGTCTTGAAGCTTCTATATGGTGTTTATTAAATACAAACTGCTACTCAGATGCAGTATTAGAAGCAGTGAATTTAGGTGAAGATACAGATACTACAGCTGCTATTGTAGGTTCCTTAGCAGGATTATACTATGAATATGATAATATTCCTAAAGAATGGTTAAACACAATTGTAAAAAAAGAATATATTGAGAATATTACAAACAATTTCATAGAAAGTCTCATAATAAATAAATAATCTAAAATTATTAATAAAAAAGAGTAAAAAAGAAAAATTCTAAAAAAATAAAAATTAAAAAATAAAATAGAATGATTAAAATTGATAAATTTACTCTTCTAATAATTTTTCTGTAATTTTAACAGCAGATTCAACCATTTTAGGACAAAATTCTGTAAAAAGATTATTTTCTAATGCATAATTTACTCCTAAATCTGTACTTATATCACATTTAAGTAAGTCATTACATAAATAAGAACCATTTTGCTGTTTAAATTCATCTAAAAATTTATCAGATACTTCATCTGTTTTTAATTTACTTTCCAAGTCACCAACTTTAAAATGACCATATTTTAAACCTAAAACCATTAGCGCACCAGTACAAGCACCACAGACTTCACCTTTACGCATACCACTCCCAAAACAACTTCCAATTTTAAGAGCCTGTTCTTCAGGTAATCCTAATTCTTCTGAGAATGCTGCAAAAACCGCTTGAGAACAGTGAAATTTAGAAGCAAATAATTCCAAAGCTTTATTAACATAATCCATAATATCATCCTAGGATTAATTTTAATTTAAAAAATAATTAAATAAACTTATAATTCTTAAATAATTCATAAATAAATTCTAAAAAATTAATTTTTTAATATTTAATAAAAGTTAAATGGTGCATTTTTACATATACAATGTCTACATAATGAATTTTTATCTTTTATATATTTGATTTTATTTTTACAGAAATATTCATTATTATGTTTAAAAACATCATCTTTTTTAGGATTAGTTCCTACAGGATGTAATGGTTTTTTAGCTATTAAACTAAGATATAAACATAAATTTTTAGTAAATTCTACTTCTTCATCATTATATACATCATAAACTGTAAAATAATAATCAATATCTTTACTTATATTATCCATAGTTTCTATTTTAATCTCAGATTCAAATTCCGTATTATTTAAATCTAATGAAAAAATTTCATCATAGATTTTTGTATTATAGATAGCTAATCTTTTTGTAATACTATCTGGATATTTATCACTAGATTTTCCTCTTAAATAATCTATAGGATAATCTTTAAGATTATTACGAATATTTAATAATAATTCAGATTGTTTCATAATAACACATCAAATAGTTAGTATAAAATAAAAGTAAAAGTAAAAATAAAATAATTAGATAAAAAATTAATAAAAAAATTTAATTAAAAAAATTAAATTCCTTGTTTTTCGAATTCATCATCTAAAAATTGATTCATATTATCCATAGCTAATTGAACCATTTCAGGAGAAGGTCCACCAGGAACATTTCTAATTTTAACATTTTCTAGTGGATCAAGAGCTCTCTGAATTAAATCATTATCTAATTCAAGTTTATCAAAACCAAGCTCAATAGCTACATCATCAACATATTCAGAATTAATTTTAGCAGGTTCTAATCCTTCAGCTACTGCTTCATTAACAATTCTACCAACAATTTTATGAGCAGTTCTAAATGGTATTTTACGTTCTCTTACCATAATATCAGCTAAATCAGTAGCTGTTGCAAAGTTAGCTCCAGCTAATTCTAAACATCTATCAGTATTAAAAGTAACAGTTAAGAGCATATGATTAACAATTTTAAGAGTATCATAAGCTACATCCATAGCATCCCATAAATGAGGAGTGATTTCTTGTAAATCTCTATTATAAGTATAAGGAATTGCTTTTAAAATAGTAAGAATTGTTACAAGTTCCCCATTTACAATAGTACATTTTGATCTAGCTACTTCTGCAACATCAGGGTTTTTCTTTTGTGGCATAATAGATGAAGTAGATGAATACTCATCAGCCATAGTAACAATACCAAACTCATAGGTACTCCAAAGAACTAATTCTTCACAGATTTTAGATAAAGTAGTACATAACATAGTTAAATCAAAAACAGTTTCAGCAATGAAATCACGAGAAGAAACACCATCCATAGAATTTTCTAAATAAGCATCAAATCCTAATAATTCAGTGGTTAATTCTCTATCAATTGGGAAACTTGTAGTTGCCATAGCTGCAGAACCAAGAGGATTTAAATTAACTCTTTTATAAGTATCAGCTAAACGTTGATAATCTCTTTTTAATGATTGAGCATGAGCCATTAAATGATGAGCTAAAGTAATAGGTTGAGCATGTTGTAAATGAGTATAACCAATCATTACAGTTTCTTTATGCTCTTTAGCAAGATTAACAATACCTTCAATAAATTCAAGAATACCTATTTGCATTTCATTAATACGTTCTCTTAAGAGAAGTCTAATATCAGTAGCTACTTGATCATTTCTTGATTTAGCAGTGTGCATAAAACCTGCTTCAGGACCAACTAATTTAGTAACATAATTTTCAACAGCCATATGAACATCTTCAACTGAATGATCAAATTCAAGCACATCAAATCCTTCTTCAGCTAATTTATCAAGAGCTTCAAGGATTTTATCAGCAATTTCACTATCAATAATCCCTTGTGCTTTAAGCATTGAAGTATGAGCATAGTTACATTTAATATCAGCATCAAAAATAAATCTATCAAAATCGAGTGATGAAGTATATACAGCTGCTTCATCAGTCATTTCTTTTTCTAATCTACCAGTTCTAATTTTCAAAATATCAACTCAAAGTGATTTGTTAAATAGAATTAAAAATTAATATTATAATATCACA
Organism: archaeon; assembly: GCA_024409145.1. Taxonomy (GTDB): domain Archaea; phylum Methanobacteriota; class Methanobacteria; order Methanobacteriales; family Methanobacteriaceae; genus Methanobrevibacter. The sequence continues at coordinate 3,878 of JAKSUF010000193.1, forward strand.
TAATCATTAAAAACTTAATAATT
>JAKSUF010000194.1 GCA_024409145.1 archaeon
TTTTTAATTAAAACTATAAAATAAAAAATTATATTATTTAATAATACTTTTTAATTAAAATTAGGGAATGGAAAAATGGCACTAACAATAAAAGAAGTTTGTGAAAAGTTTTGGAATATTGAAGAGAAATATGAACTTAACCATATGGAAATTCAAAACATATATCCATGGCAATTAATTAGAGTTCAATTATTTTCAATTATAAAAAATAAATTAGGAATTTCAAAACATAATGAAGAAATAGAAAAATATAATAATCCAAATGCCAAACTTTTAAAGTCTTTTATAAAAAGTAGTTTATTATACAAACCAGAAAGTGGTAAACAGAAAGACGTATTAATATTTGATTATCCTAAAAAAGTATTTTTTAATGAAGAATACCAAGATATTTACAGCTATTTCATCCCTAAAACATTAGATAAGTTTAACCAAAGTTATGAATTAATTGAAAGTCCCTACTTAAATAAGCATTATACTCCGAATTGGAAGAAAAAGGACAAAAATGGAAATAGATACATAAAATACAACGATAAAATACTAATTGAATCTTATATCCATAGAAATAAAAATAAAATAGAATTTACTGAAGAGGAACTTAACAAAATTAATTTAATTGAACAGGATATTGAAAATTCTTTTTCAGACATTGAATCAAGAATTATAATTACAATAGACTTAGAAAAAATTATTGAAGATAGTATACTTAACTTTAAATTCCAATATAAAAAGTATTTAGAAATATTCGAAGCAAAAAAACCTAAAAAAATAATCATTATCCATACTCCTGAAAACAAATCAATTATAGCAGCTGCTAAAGAAAAGAACATAGAAGTTATAGAATTACAACATGAAATTATTAACAAATATAATTTAAGTTATAATTATCCTAAAAAAACTATGCATAAAAATGGAAAAGTTAAAGAAATAGCATATTTCCCAGATAAAATGCTTACTTTTGGAGAATACTGGAATACTTCTTGTTCTTACCCAATAAAATCTGAAAACATAATTACAATGGGATTCCCTTATTTTAGAATGCATTATGAGAAATACAAATTAAATAATAAAAATAAAAATCAAATTTTATTTATTTCAGAGCAAAGAATAGGGAAGGATTTAACCAAAATAGCATATAATCTTGCTATGAATCTTGCAGAGAAAGAAGAGACTAAAGAAATAATCCTCAAAGAAGAGAAAGAAGATTATGAAGATGAAATAAACAAAGAAACTGTGAAAATACCTATAGATATTGCAGTTAAAAAAGCCACATCAATTGGAAAAAACAAAAGTAAAAATGAAATAATTAAACTAATTGATGAAATGAAAGAAGAAATTATTAAAAATAAAAAAGATAAAAAACAGAAAATTAAAGAAGAAAAAGAGCGTAAAGAATGGGAAGAATTTAATTCAAAAGAAAAATATGAAATAGTTTACAAACTTAGTCCAGAAGAATATAAAACTTGGAATGAAGATTATTTATATCTTAATAAAGCATTAGAAATAAATGGTCCAAAAAGTACAGTAACATTCAGAATAATAAAAGAAGAAACTACAGATTATAAACTATTTGCAGATAGTGAATATTGTATAAATCTAAATCCTAAATCAATTTATAAAAGTTTAGCATTTGGGTGTAAAACATTCATTATTGAGGACAATGAAAATGAATATGTTGAAGATTTGATAACAAAAAATATTATAAATAAAATAAATTCTGTTGACGAATTAATTAAAGATATTAAGAACAGAGAAGTTGTAAATATAATGAAGATATTTTTTTAAATATATTCTGATGACTTATTAATCTAAAATAAAATAATATGAAAAAATACTAAAAAAATAAAAATAATAGAATTATAATAACAAATTCATAATCCATAAGTAAAAATAAAAATAAATATGATAAAAAAATAAAAAAAGAATTATTATTAATTAACTTATACCATAGCACAGTTAATAGAATACTTAGATAATAATTTAGCTATTTTCATAACAGTTATATCATCTAATCTTCTTGGACCATTAGCAATTCTATATAATAACTCATCTAAGAATAAATCTTCATTAGTTAAAACAACATTAATAATAGCTACATCTTCATTTATAAATCCAATTAATGGTTCAATATAAACTCCACTAAGCCCCATTTTATCTAAGAAGATTGCTAAATCTTCATTTAAAGTCAAAGATTTATGCTTAATTTTACTATTATCATTAAATTGAATCTCTTCATTACCAAACTGGAACCTAGTTTGATTGTCTTCATAACCACTAGTAAGTTCTAAAGTATTTTTCTTATCAATATAATTTCCAATATCTGGATTATCATAAATAAATGAATCATTTTCAGATTCATAACGAAGTTTATTTTTATTATCTTTAGAAGCATATTTCTGAGATAAGATAGTATAAACTCCAGTTGGACCTACAACAACATGATTTAATGCATTTTTAGCATAAGGTGGTTTTGTATAATAGAAAAGATAAAAGTTTTCAGGGAGTTGTTCTAATTTATCACGAATAATTTTACTACGAACTTCTTTTTGACGAACATCAGACTTTTTATAAGCACCAATAATAATTAATACTAAACCTAATACTAATAATGTGAGAAGCATAATCTTTAATGTTAAAGCATATAAAATAATACCTAAAATAATAACTACTACTCCAATAACCATTAATGCTAAAGATGGTTTTTCACCAGATTTACCATGTTGTAAATTAAAGTCTTTTTTAATATCTTTCTGACTAGGTACAGTATTAGGATGAACGACACCATGATCATTCTTAAATAATCTAGACATTGAATTAGTTCCAAAAATTTCATTATCTAAACCAGAAATATAATTATATTTCATAGAATCTTTTATATCATCATAATGTTTAAAAAGAGCTAATTTATATTGTTCATACTCTTCAACACTATTAAATACTAATGAGTTTTTGGTTTCATTTAACTTAATTTTTTCTTCATCAGAGATATTCCTATATAAGGTCCTAGGTGAAGAACCATTACTTTTAGGAATTTCAAGATTACTATAATTTGATGATTCCTCATATGAATTAGTGGATTCATAACTACTAACAAAACTATCCAAAATCTCAACCTCATGAACAGAATCATCAACAACCTCAGCATAACTCTCAGAATCAACTAAAGAATCATCACCAACAAAACTATCCAAAATTTCAACCTCATGAACAGAATCATTAGCAGAATCAACCTTTTCAGAATGCTCATCAGAATTATAATCTTCAACTAAACTAGAATTAGAATCATCATTTAAACTATTAGAGAATTCATTAATATCAGTAGAGTCACTACTATTAACAAATGAATCAAGAATTTCTACTTCATGAGGTTGTTCATTAGTTTCTTCAGATATTTCTCCCAAACCATAAATTTTATTTAATTCATCATCAACATATCTTAAAGAACCTTCACAACTAGTACATTCAAATTCATTAATGTTATCAGATGCATCAAGTTCAAATTTTAATCCACAATCAACACAATAAACGATTACAGAACTATATTCATTAATTTCTTGAACCTCCTCTGCATCATCAATATTCTCTTGATTAACAATTTGTTCTTCATTTTTATACTCATCAGAAGTTTCTAATTCCAAACTTCCAGTACAAATAGAACATTCAAAAGAATCAATATCTTCAGAATCATCTAATTGATATTTCACACCACAATTTTTACATACTACAATTTTCATCTCAATCCGCTCGATAATAGTAAAATAACTTGTTATTGAATAAACCCACAATTTTATAATAATAAATAATTAGATTTAATAATATCCCGCACTAATTAATTAAATATAATCTATAATAATTATATTATTTTATTCATAAGATTTAAATATATTGATAATGTATCT